>JACMJP010000239.1 GCA_014380545.1 Chitinophagales bacterium
AGTTTAGCACTTTCTTCTAATTTCTTATTTAATATTTCATAAGCACTTTCTCTTTCCATTGTTTCATTATATTTTTTAATGAGTGATGATTGCATATTTACTGCAATAATTTCATCTGTTGATAAAATATCCATCCTGCTTTGTGGTGCAACCAATAATGTGTGTGCAAGTGGAGCGGGAATTCCTTTTTCATTGAGCGCCGTAATTATTGCTTCACCAATTCCAAGGTTGGTTAAGAGATCCTCTGTTTTGTAAAAATCTGTGAGGGGATAATTCTCACTTGTAAGTTTAATTGCTTTTCTATCATTTGCAGTAAAGGCTCTTAATGCATGTTGCACTTTTAACCCGAGCTGACTTAATACTCCTGTTGGAATATCCGTAGGTAATTGGGTGCAAAAAAATATGCCCACCCCTTTTGATCTGATCAATTTTATTATCGTAGTGATTTGTTCTAACAATGTTTTACTTGCTTCATTAAAAATAAGATGTGCCTCATCAATAATAATTACAAGCTTTGGATTTTCCTTATCACCCTGTTCAGGAAATGTATTATATATTTCTGCAAGCAAACACAACATGAAAGTTGAGAATAACTTTGGTTTACTTTGAATATTTGTCAATCGCAAAATATTTACATAACCCTGTCCTCTGTCATTTATTCTTGTGAGATCGTTTACATCAAAACTTTTTTCACCGAAAAATGAATCAGCACCCTGTTCTTCTATTTCAATTATTTTTCTGAGAATAGTTCCAGCGCTTGCTGTAGAAATTTGCCCATATTCTTTTTCTATTTCTGCTTTTCCTTCACTGGTCAAATAATTTAATGTTTTACGAAAATCTTTCAGATCTAATAATGCAAGTTGTTTATCATCACAATATTTAAAAACCAAACTCACAACACCTTCCTGAATATCATTTAATTCAAGAATTTTAGAAAATAGAACCGGACCAAATTCAGAAACCGTTGCTCTTAATTTTACTCCACTTTCATTACTAATACTCATTAATTCAACAGGATAACCTTTTGCTTTCCATTCTTTTCCTATCTTTTGCATGCGTTCATCAATCTTAGCATTTGCTGTTCCCTGCATTGCAATGCCACTCACATCGCCCTTAATATCCATAATTATAACACCTACACCAAAATCAGAGAGCTGTTCTACAATTCCCTGCAGTGTTTTTGTTTTTCCTGTTCCTGTAGCTCCTGCAACCAAACCATGCCTGTTCATCATACGCAGTGGAACTTTCACATGTGTTTGCGGAATTGCATTTCCATCTAAAATTGCTGTACCAAGAATAATTGAATCTCCCTGGAAATCATATCCGTTAAATATGGTTTGTTTAAATTGTTCGGAACGATCCACTAAAAAATGATTTAATTTGTGGCAAAGATAAGTTTCCTTTATTTGAATGGCTATTAAAACTAAATCTGCATTCTTCTGCCAAAACTGTGGCTTTGAATCTCCTAAATGGCAGGGTAAATGTCCTTCATGCGATCAATGGAATACGTTTGTGGAAGAAGTAATTGAAAAGAATGATACAAAAGAAAATTGGAAAGATGATACAAAGAAAAATAAGCGGGAAAATTTTCCGGTATTAATTTCTGAAATAGCAGCAAGTGAAGGAAAAAGAATTATTACAAATGATCTCGAATTTAATCGTACACTGGGTGGTGGAATTGTTCGGGGCTCAATTGTATTAATTGGCGGCGAGCCGGGCATCGGTAAATCAACCTTATTGCTTCAAATTGCTTTGCAGTTAAAGAATAGAATACTTTATGTATCGGGTGAGGAGAGTGAGCAACAAATTAAAATGCGGGCGGAAAGAATTTCTGATAGTAATGCTGAATTGTATATTTCAACGGAAATTTCTATGGCGCATTTATTTAATCAGATAAAAAAATTACAGCCTGAAATTTTAATTGTTGATTCCATTCAAACATTGATGAGTGATTTTGTGGATGCAACAGCAGGGAGCATTTCTCAGATAAAAGAATGCGCTGCACAATTACAACGTTATGCAAAAGAAAGTGATGTCCCTGTTTTTATTATCGGGCATATTAATAAAGAAGGATACATAGCAGGACCAAAAATATTGGAACACATGGTGGACACAGTCTTGCAATTTGAAGGAGATCATCATTACACACACAGAATTTTGCGCACGATAAAAAATCGTTTTGGCTCAAGTAATGAAATTGGAATTTATAAAATGGAAAGCGATGGGCTGAAACAAATAAATAATCCGAGCGAATTATTAATTACGCAAAAAGATGAACCTTTAAGCGGAATTGCAATTGCGGCAACATTAGAAGGACTAAGACCAATGTTGATTGAAGTACAGGCATTGGTTTCGCCCGCTGTGTATGGAAATCCACAAAGAACAGTTACAGGGTTTGATCTGCGCAGATTAAATATGTTGCTTGCTGTTTTAGAAAAAAGGGGAGGATTGCAATTCGGAAATAAAGATGTCTTCTTAAATATTGCAGGCGGATTAAAAGTGGATGATCCTGCAATTGATCTTGCAATTAGTTGTGCATTGCTTTCTTCATTTGAAGATGTAAATGTGCCGATGAATATTTGTTTTGCTGCAGAAATAGGTTTAAGCGGTGAATTAAGAGCAGTGAACAGAATTGAGCAAAGAATAAGTGAGGCAGAAAAATTAGGATTCGAAAAAATTTATATTTCCAAGCATAATGCCAAATCTCTTAATGCAAAAAAATACAATATTGAAATAAAAGAAGTGGGTAAAATGGAGGAAATATATAATGGGTTATTTGTGTGAGAAGTACATTGTACATTTGCGATTCTTTTAATCTAAATTTATTAGTTATGAAACAGCTATTCTTCGCAGCATTACTCACCATCATCTTCTCTGCAAAAGCGCAAATTGTGTTAGAACATGAATATGAATCAGCCTCAACTATCTACAGTATTGGTCCAGAAGGGAATGCTACTAATAGCCAACTAATGTATGTGAATTTTGAACTATCAGGAGAACGATATATTGTAATTGACAGATGGGAGAAGGAAATTAGATTTTATGATATGAGCCATGTTTTGCTTAGCACGGTTTCTATTGAGGACTTTCCTGTAGATTATTATGGTTCTATGGGTGATTTCCTTTACTTTTCGCAAAATTTATTCGATACTGATGATAAAATTGAATTTATGTATGTTACTCGCATTCCATCCTCAGAGGAATATTATACTGGAATTTACAAAGAGGACGGAACACTGATTTTTTCAGAGAATGCAGGCCCTTTTATAAGACTCACAATACCAACACAACAATATCCTATATATAATACTTCTGCAGGCACAAAAATGATTTTAAGTTACACTGATAAACATGCTACTGTTTTTGGATTGCCTGGAACACTAGTATCAGAGATTGCAATACAAAACTAGGATATTATAAACGAATTAAGTTGGAAACTTTCAAGCCCTTATCCCAACCCTTCTGTTAATACCACAAGAATTGAATATAAATTGCCAGAGGGAATTTATTCCGGTGAAATTGTTTTTTATGATTTGCAGGGAAAAGAAATAAAACGGTTTAAAGTTGATTCTACTTTTGACTCATTATCTATTTCAACTTCGGAAATTCCTGCAGGCACCTATTATTATCAATTGCAAACCTCAACTGAAAACAGTGAGGGGAAAAAGATGGTGGTGATAAAATGATAATTTTGCAGTTATTTTTTATACAATTCCACCTCCGGATAAAAAGCAGCCCATGCAAACCAGTATGCAATAAACCCGTCAACAGATTTTAATTGACTTCCTTTTAAATTTCCTTCAATGCAATTTCCCAAGACATCAAATAAATTTCCGGCTTCGTCCGTTACAATTGCAGGAAGTTTACCTATAATAGGCTTCAAAGTAATTTTATTTCCATTGATGTTATTTTCATAGGCAACAATAAAATCATCCTGCAAGCTTCCTATTAATACAATATTTTTTCCGAATACAGAATCATTTATTACAGTGATGCCATGTTTAAAATTATTGAAGAAATAACATTTCGCCTGCCCGAGCTCATCATTTTTTCCTGATAAATTATTATTTATAATACCGAATAATCTTTCTTTCTGAAATAAAGAATCATTATCAAATTCAGTTTCAAAAAAAATATCTTCATTTTCCATGTAATCAAAATATGGATATTCATTATAATCTCTTGTGAACCCTGTTTCAAAAGATAACACTTCACTTTCAGGGTATAATTTTTTCCATGTTTTCCATGTAGTTTCAATTACATTATAATTTTTTACTACCTGTTTATAAAATGCACCATTTATGCATTGCTGTTTCATCTGGCTCCAATGGCTTCCGGTTTCCCTGTCATATGGAATAACATTACTATTAAATAATAATCCGCTTACACCAAATGTTGTTTCTTTTCCATTTATTATTCTGTTCCATGCCATTGCACTTCCGGTTAGCGGACAATAATTAATTGCAACCTTCTCGTCAGCAATTTTATCATTTACTATTTCATGCCAGTTGAGGATACGATGCGGGTAACATCTTGTAACATTACCTATTTTAATTCCCACCACAATATCGTCATCCTGTAAAAGAGTTGCTTCTTTTATACTTATGAATTTTGGTTTATCAATGCTTTTTATACAATCATAACCACCCTCGCAACCGGGAAGCACATATTCTGTATTTACAGCCCAGTCAGCATAGTATTTATATTCTTTAACAGTATCTTCAGTATTACTTTCTGTATTTGCCTGTGATCTGCTGCTACACCGTGTAAAAAATATTTGGGCAAAAAGAATTGCAGCTGTAAAATATAAAACAGGTATTTTTTTATTGATATACATTTGCTGCAAAGTTATTTTAAAAGTTGTTTTATGATGATAGACGTTGACCAGGTAAAGTTGCTTATTCAGAGCCGCCGCTCAGTAAAGCCAAATTTTTATACAACCGAAATTGTAAGCGATGAAATTATTTATGATATGCTCGAAAGCGCACGGTGGGCGCCTACTCACGGGCTTACGGAGCCCTGGAAATTTTTTGTATTTAGCGGCAATTATAAACATAAACTTGCTGATTTTTTAAGCGAATTATATCAATTAAAATCTTCTGTAAATTTTTTGCAAACGAAGTATGAAAAGATAAAAACAAACATTTTAAAAACTTCTCATGTAATTATGATCGGCATGCAAAGGCAGATTAATGGTAAAATTCCCGAGGTGGAAGAAATTTGTGCGGTAGCCTGCGCTGTTCAGAATATGCAACTGACGGCAACAGCTTATGGAATCGGATGTTATTGGAGTACGGGAAGTATGAGTACACATTCTGAAACAAAAAATTTTTTAGGTCTTCGTGAAGCTGACGTATGCCTGGGAATGTTATATGTTTCCAATTATACGGGTGAAATTATTACACCAAAAAGAACACCTACATTGGAAAAAACTGTTTGGATAAAAAACTGAATTTCATGAATTGTTTTGTTAAGCCATATAAAAAAAATAAATTTGCACTCCGCTTTATAAAAGCGACGGGCCCGTAGCTCAGATGGTTAGAGCATCTGACTCATAATCAGAGGGTCCCTGGTTCGATCCCAGGCGGGCCCACAAAAATAAATAGTCCGGTTTTTAACCGGATTTTTATTAATACCCATCAAGTATAAATAAGGTAAGAATAATAACATGTAATTTTGGCTGTTATTAAAAGGAACAGAATTTTTATAGGTATGAAAAAAATAGCAACTGTAGTTTTGATTATATTAAATGCAATGTTGATTACTGCCCAGGTGTCAACAGATACTACAATAATAACTAAAGCACCTGTCAAAGATGAAAGCAGAAATACAGACAGAAATCGTTTTATTTTTAATATTCATTGGGATGGATGGCTTGGAGCACCCGATTCTTTAAATGTAGGTGCCTTTTCAAGAGGTGTTGGTTTGCATTTTTTTTATGACATTCCTTTTTCAAAAGTAACTGATTCTACTGCACAATTTAGTTTTGCGCCAGGTATTGGATACTCCTGCTCTAATTATAATAATAAAGTACAGTTTATTGCAGACAGCGCAGGCATTGTTAGTATAGCTCCTTTTGATGAAGCAATTGATCCCAAAAGAAATAAATTAGTTTTGAACTATCTTGAAATACCAATTGAATTTCGTCTGAGCACAAAAAAAAATGAAAGAGGCAACAGGTTTAAATTTGCGCTAGGGTTCAAAGGTGCATATATGTTTTCAAGTCATATTACGTATGTAGGACCTGAATCAACAAGTAACCTTGATGAAGAAATTAAGTATAAACAATATCGTATTAAAAGTTTGAATACAATTCAATACGGACCAACTTTTCGTTTCGGATATGGTAATGTCAATTTAGAAGCGTATTACGGTTTGGGAAGTATTTTTGAGGAAGGAAACGGACCAACGGGAAATCCGCTGGTAATAGGTGTTTCATTTAACCCGTTTTAATATTCTACACCATAAAATAAATTTTAAAATTCCGGCACCTTAGCCGGAATTTTTTTATTCTTTGCAATTCAGTTTACATTTGTTACTAATGATTGATTTTAATCAAATATCTGCTGAACAATTTACAGAAAGAATTTTACAGGGCGATGTCGTTTATCTTGCAAGGGCGATAACATTATTGGAAAGCTTACAAAAAGAACATCAGCAGAAAGCGGGGATTATTTTACAAAATTGTTTACCGCACAGTGGAAATTCAATTCGGGTGGGAATTACGGGTGTGCCTGGAGTTGGAAAAAGTACTTTTATTGAGCACCTCGGAAAAATAATTATTACGGAAGGGAAAAAACTTGCAGTATTAACGGTTGATCCTTCAAGCAAAAAAAATAAAGGAAGCATACTCGGTGATAAAACAAGAATGGAAAATCTTGCAAAAGAAAAACATGTTTTCATTCGACCCTCACCTGCAGGAGATACTTTAGGAGGAGTAACAAATGCAACAAGAGAGAGTATTATTTTATTGGAGGCGACTGGTTATAATGTAATATTTGTTGAAACAGTTGGTGTTGGACAAAGTGAAACTGCAGTATATAACATGACTGATATTTTTATTTTGCTAATGCTTGCAGGAGCGGGGGATGAACTACAGGGAATTAAAAGAGGCATTATGGAAATGGCGGATATTATTTGTATTAATAAAGCAGATGGCGGTAATATTGAAAAAGCAAATCATGCAAAAAGAGATCTTAAAAGAGCAATACATTTATTTTCTGCAAGTGAATCAGGATGGAATTGCATAGTAGAAACATGCTCTGCATCACATAATATAAATCTTGAAATAATTTGGGAACATGTTCTTGCATATGAAGCGCATACAAAAAAGAATAAGTATTTTTCAGAAAAGAGAAAACAACAATTATTGAGCTGGTTCAGAGAGGCACTGCAAAATAATTTTATGCAGGTAATTTCCGCCAACAAACAATTACAGGAAAAAATTATTGAAACTGAAAAACTAATTTTTGATAATACGATAATTCCTTCAGTTGCTGCAAAAAATATTGTAATTGATGACTTATTTAATAAATAGATATTATGGATATCTCATACATATTAAATCAGCTTGGTGAAGACCGGGAGAATTATTTTAATGCTGTTGCACCGCCGATCATACAAACAAGCAATTTCGCATTTAAAACAGTAGCTGATTTTCGCAATGCGATGCAGGATGAATTACATGCGCATTTATATTCGAGAGGGAATAATCCAACAGTTGAAATCGTACGAAAAAAAATTGCCGCATTGGAAGGTACAGATGATTGTTTGGTTTTTTCGAGTGGCGTTGCTGCAGTAACTGCTGCTGTGATGAGTGTGGTAAAAAGTGGTGATCATATTGTTTGTATTGAAAGCCCGTATAGCTGGACTACACATTTGCTTACACAAATACTTCCTGATTATAATATTTCAACAACATTTGTTGATGGAAAGGAAATAAAAAATTTCGAAAGTGCAATTCAGTCCAACACAAAATTAATTTTTCTTGAAAGCCCAAATACTTTTTGGTTTGATCTGCAGGATATAAAAGCTGTATGTGATTTAGCAAAGCAGAAGAAAATAATTACTGCAATTGATAATAGTTATTGTACTCCATTATATCAGCAACCTCACCTCTATGGAATTGATTTAATTGTGCATACAGCAACAAAATATCTTGCCGGACACAGCGATGTTGTTGCAGGAGTTGTATGTGGAAATAAAGAAATAATAGGAAAGATATTCCAGCACCAGTTTATGTGTTTTGGTGCAATTCCTTCTCCGCATGATGCATGGTTATTATTAAGAGGATTAAGAACATTACCTCTGCGATTAGAAAAAAGTGTGAACACAACAGAAAAGGTAATTGCATATTTAGGAAAACACCTTAAAGTTGAAAAAATAATTTACCCTTTTCATCCATCGCATGCTCAATATGATCTTGCAAAAAAACAAATGAAAAGGGGAGGAGGATTGTTTGCTGTATTATTAAAAACAAATTCAACAGAAAAAATTGAATTGTTTTGTAATACTCTTGAAAGATTTTTATTGGCAGTAAGTTGGGGCGGGCATGAAAGCTTGGTATTTGCAGCATGCATAAAAAAGAATAATCATTACCCGAATAATTATGTACGGTTTTATATTGGGCTGGAAGAAGCGGATGTTTTAATTGAGGATTTGGAAAGGTCGTTAGAAATGATTTAATCATTACAATTCGCATTTAAAAATATCATATTTTTGCGTATGAACACTACACTAAGGATGGCATTATATTTATCCATCGTATGCGGATTAGTTTCATGTGAACGAAAATACATTTATAGAGATGTATTTGTAGGCGAATATAATTGGAAAATAAGTCAATCATATTATTTACGTATGGTTGACTCATTTTATACAGAGTATGATACAGTTATTAATAACGGGTTTGTTGAAGCATTTGATGATAAGCGGCTTAAGGTTTCTTACAACGTTGATACAAATATATTCATACCACAGGGATCTTGTATTGAGAACCAATTTATGCCTATTTACGGGTTCTTGTTCCCTGAAATTGATCTGGCTGGTGAAATGGTTTATGATGAACTTATCTGTAGTACCTATGAGAGATTTGAAGGGTATATACATGGGGATAGTATTTATCTTGAGTACTCATATACTGGCCTTGTTTGGGGCGGCTCTTTAATTATTGAAGGAGTTAAAGTTCAATAGTAGTTATAACCACTCAATAGTAAATAATACTTTTATTTATTCACCAAACCTGTTCCATCTGCAATAACTCTTTATCTTTTGCTTTTATGATCTTCCTGCTTTTTTCAAATATTAAAAATGTTTCTGCTGCATAATCTAAAAAATTATAGCCGGCCTTTTTAAAAACCTTTCCATGATAGAACCAAACCACAGGGATTGTTCCTGCAAGCAATAAAACATAATTAAGGCGCATATATAAATTTAATAACGAACTCCTTTTCTTCTGCATTCTGTTCAATGCATAACTCTGGAAACGGATATGAATATCTTCATCGCACAATATGCGATAGCACATCTGCTTTAATAATTTTGATTGTGTGGCATTCGCCATTGCTTTATAATAAACTGCTGCAATAATTTCGGCAGTTAGTAAAACTGTAATTGAAACTTCAAGGTTTCCTTTATGTCGCAACCATCGAAAAAAATTATCCACCCAGTGTTCTTTTTCCTTTGCAATATTATTTTTGTTCATGAATTTCAATAAATATTGGGCATGCCTGTGTTCTTCATGAATAAATAATTTCAGCGCATAGATGTAAGAATCATCTTCACATTGCTGCACATATTTTTTTGCATCCTGAAAAATATATTTCCCTTCCCCGCTTTCGCCTCTTTGAAACTGGCGAATGCTGTCATAAATAATTTCTTTTTCTTCAGGAGTGAGTTGGTATTCTTCATTCCATTTGAAGTTGTCTTCTTTATTTGCATTTTCCTCAAATACATTGATCCAATGCTGGAAATAAAATTCTTTCATAGTTAATACATTTTCCCGCAGATTACGCAGAAAAGGCGCAGAGTTCATTTGCGGAAATCTGCGTAATCTGCGGGAGCTTTTTGTTTTAAATAAAAAAATTGGTAATACAAAAAACTTAGAACACCACAATATAAAATTGCCATACCAGTAATATATTTAAGTGTTTCTGTGTCCTGCAATATTTCATAACTTCTTTCATAGAGATAATGCACATCAAATAAAACATCCCAGCTGTTCCATCTTTCGTATCTGCCGAGGTAGATTCCAACTCCGGTTAAAAAGAAAACAGTAATGATGAAAATGATATTAGCCTTTACTCTTCTTTTCTCAAAAAATCTTTGTTGTACAATTTGCAAAGACATGAAACCCCAAACTAACCCTGCCCATGAAAAACTCAATAACATCAGCAAGTCAAACCACTGCGGAACAGATTTATATTCATCTAAATGATAAATGTCTGTAATGATATAAGCTGAATTCGGAAAAAATAATAACCACAAAATGAAATATAATAATTTCTTAATGTACACGGTTTGTTCTGTAGTTCTTTTAATTAGCAATGCAATTGCATAGGGCATCCATGCAAGAAATAAATTCTTGCAAAGAAAAATGTATTCCTTCTGTCCGACATAAATAAGTCTTGCACTAAGTACAGCGATACAAAATGCAGACAAGGCTATCGCATAAAGCAATGTTTTATTTGCTCTTATATTTAATTTCATAAGCATTATAATTTTAAAATATGTGGTATAAATATGATACACCCGATAGCTGCTGCGGCTATTCCTGCAAATAATACAGCACCAGCTGCAAGGTCTTTTATTTTCCGCATTTGCGGATGTATTTCTTTGTGCACAATATCACCGAGCATTTCTATTGCGGTGTTGAATGCTTCAGCAATTAAAACTAAACCAATGCAAATAATAATGGCGATCCATTCTGCTGATGTTATTTTAAAATAAAAACCTGCCGCAATTACAAACACAGAAAAAAATAAATGAAACTTTGCATGTTCTCCTTCTTTAAAGAAAACAACTATACCATTCCAGGCATCTGCAAATCTTTTTAATTCTTTTCTCAGCATTTATTTGCCACTTATAGATAGCGTTTTTTACTGCTTTAAATTTTTGAATTTATAATATCCAATAATTCCCAAATGATTGCTGGACGTTTGTTTCAATGTTCCGAAATCAACGCAATTCAGATCCGTACTATGAAAAATATAATCAATCGGAACCTGAATGATTGAATTTGAGGGGAAAGTGGATGCAAGGTCTTTGCGGCTGTCTTTCAGTTTTGTTTCTTTCGTAAAGGTTTCTATTTCTTCACTCCAGGGAACAGCATTCATATCTCCCATAACAACTAATGGTAATTTTACACTGTCTGCATATGCTCCTATTACCTTAAATTGTTTTTTTTGCTCTTCAAATCCTTTCTCATTTTTTGGTGAACTCACTGTTGCAGAAATAAATTGAAAAGTATTTTCTCCGATATTTACTTTCCCTGTTAATAATGGGAAGTTATGTTGTACAATTACTTTCGTATCAGTAATGGGATATTTGGAATAAATAGCCATTCCATATCCTTTTATGGAAAGGTCACTCATATTGTACGGATATTTTTCCTTCAGCATTTCATTTATAGGATCGAGAGTTTGCTGATTTAATTCCTGAAATGATAAAATATCAGCGTTACTTTCCATTGCTGTTTTTGCTACTGATAAAATATTCTTATTGTTTTCTTTTACATTAAAATGTACTACTGAAAAATCTGACTGTATTTCTTTTTTAATTATTTCTTTTTTTGTTTCAGTAACCGGTGCCTGTCCTGTTTTAAAATATTGCCAAATGCCGGGTGTAAGAATTAACAGAGCTATTGCACCGCTTGTTGCCAGCATTTTATTTCCTCTTATAAAAACAAACATTGTGAATGCAGTTAAAACAATTGCATAAGGTATGCGCAGGGCATCCATTGCATCGAATATCCAGAAATCCGGCTGGAAAGCTAAGATCAGACTGAACGCAATGATAGAAACTGAAAAAATGATTCTCCAGGTGTATAAATCCATCCATCTCAATAATACATTTGCCATAAACTCAATTCTGCGAAAATTTACCTGTGTAAAAATCATGGTGCAAATATAAACTAAAAGAACTTTGAAAAACAAAGTTTATCATGAAAATATTTTTATTTTCCTTTAATGAGCTGTTCTAAAGTATTTAAATGATTGGTAAAAGCCTTTCTCCCAGGTTGGGTAACCCGGTAAGATGTTCGGGGTTTTTTCCCGACAAATTCTTTTTTCACTTCAATATATTTTGCTTTTTCCAATGCGCTTATATGGCTTGCAAGGTTACCATCTGTAACATCTAGCATGTTTTTCATCGCATTAAAATCCATCCAGTCATTAACCACCAATGCACTCATAATACCGAGACGGATGCGGCTCTCAAATTCTTTATTTAAGTTGGCAATAATTTCTTTCATCGTTCGTAGCGATAATACATTACGGCACCATAAACAATATGCAACACTCCAAATCCGATTGCCCAGAAAATAACAGTATATTCATACATAATGCTGCAAATTAAACCCAGAATAATTTCACAAATGCCGAGGTAACGAACCTCATGCAGGGTGTATTTGCTTGCATTCAACAGGGCTAAACCATAAAATATTAAAGTAGCGGGTGCAATTAATAAATAGAGATTGTATTTATATAGCACTAAACAAAATATTCCACCCGCAACTAATGGAATAATTAAATTCCACATAGTTAATTCTGCTGATTTGTTCCAGAAGGGTACATTTAGTTGTTTTGATTTGCGTAACCCCAGAAAAATGCCGAA
Organism: Chitinophagales bacterium; assembly: GCA_014380545.1. Taxonomy (GTDB): domain Bacteria; phylum Bacteroidota; class Bacteroidia; order Chitinophagales; family BACL12; genus JACMJP01. The sequence goes on from JACMJP010000239.1 coordinate 12,832, forward strand.
GCCCACAGCAAGTAATAAAACAAAAATTGCATCAATCACTAAAAACAAGATGAGCTTTAGTTCAATTACTTTATTTGTGGTCATGGAAACCGTACCCACTTCAGGTGCAAGTTTATAATTCAAGTACCACCATGCTATTGCAGTTCCGGCCAAAGCAATAATACCAGCTATAATGCCCGATATACCGCTCAAAGAAATAAATTTCGAAGAACGCTCCATCATAGAGCGTATCTCTTTTATATCCTGAATATAAGCCTTATTTTCTAATTGTTCCATATTAAAGCTCTTTGTTGAACAAAGTTAAAATTGTTTTGCAACTGTCATAAACTATTTCGCATTTAGTGTATTATAGTATTGATACTTAACTTTGCCAATGATATTAAATTCAAAACACAAAAATTTTAACCCAATGACACAAAAATTCTCACTCCTGCTTGTTTTAGCATTTATTGCTGGAACATACAAAGTACAATCTCAAATTAATTGCGCCAACGATTCAACTGGCTTCATTTCATTAGTTGATTTGCAATCGGATTATCAGGTACTTAGCGGATCTTTATTTCAGGGAGGCTTGTATCCTGGTGGAAGTAACTTGATACCTCCGGCACATAAAGCTGCAGGAATGAGCATCAGCAAATCTATTAAACCGCTTGATGAGTTTGGAAACATTGACTGGATTGACGGAAAAGTTGTACTTGCAGCCTTCGGTGCATCCACAGCCGGAGAGCCATTCAACCACTTTACTGATGACGTTCAAGCTGCAGATGGACTAAATCCATGTATGAAATTAGTTACTTCAACCAATGGAGGAAAGGGCCTTGATATTATGCAATCTCCGGATTTATACCCATTTTACTGGGAAGATGTCCTTGCAAGAATTGACAGCGCAGGATTAACTCCGGAACAGATTCAAATAGGATGGTTTAAAAGCGGATCTAAATCAGACGTTGCAGTTGAAATGCCAACGATGGCAAATGCACTTGCTGATGAATACACAAATTGCCTCCAGGTATTGCTTGATTTCTTTCCAAACTTAAAAATGGTTTACATAACAGGGTTTTATTACGGCGGTTACGGAGATTCTACCAAAGAATTTTATGATGTTATTTCAGAACCAGGCGGATTATATAATAACTATGGGGCAAAATTTCTAATCGAAAGACAAATATCAGGTGACCCTGAATTAAAATTTTCTGTGCCTGAAAGAAAATCACCATGGATAGCATGGGGCCCGCACGAATGGGCAGACGGAGAAAGAGCAAATGAGTGGGATGGATTAGAGTGGATATGCGAAACTGATTATTCTGTTGATGGAGGTGGTTATCATATGACCAATGCCGGAAAGGAAAAAGAATCTGAATTACTCATGCATTTTTTTAAACACAACCCCACAACAAAACGATGGTTTAGGGATAACCCAAAATGGAATAGCTGCGATCCGTTTGGAAGATTATCTGATGGAAGAGATCTGAATTATAATGACCCCGATGAGATAAAGGAACAAAGTATCAATTTATATCCTTCACCAAATGATGGTAATTTTTATTTGCGCTTTATGAATGCGATAACCGGACATGCAGATATTGTTGTAGTAAATAACATGGGACAAAAAGTTTATACTAATACTATTGACGGATTTAAACCCAGCCAGGGAATTCAAATTGAGATAACAGGAGTTCCTGCAGGAATTTATTATGTGAATGTGAACATTGATGGAAAATTATTAAGCAAAGAATTTATTATTTATTAAACAGAGATAGATTAAATTATAAACCCGTATAGATTTTCTGTGCGGGTTTTTAATTTCTGAAAAACTAAATTTAATTTGTGAATTGTTATATTTATTAACGTTACTTTGAATTTAATGAATACTTATAATGCAGATATTATTATTGTTGGTGCGGGAATGGCCGGATTAATGGCCGGAAAAATCCTTTCTGAAAATGGATTAAAAGTTATTATAGAAGAAGCAAGAGACAGAATTGGAGGGAGAGTATATACTTATGAGGATGATAATTTTCCTGAACCGGTTGAATTAGGTGCTGAATTTATTCATGGAGATCTGCCAGTAACATTTGAAATATTAAAGGAGGCAAAAATTAATTATACGGCAACTGGCGGTGAATCTTACCGCTTTGAAAATGGAAAACTTTTAGCAAACGATTTTTTTATTTTACAATGGAGCTTGCTGGAAGAAAAATTAAGTGCATTAAATGAAGATATCACCATAGCTGATTTTTTGAATACGCATTTTGCAGGCGAAGAATTTGTTGAATTGCGAAATTACATCCGTGGGTTTGTGGAGGGATACGATGCAGCAGATCCAAAACTTGCAAGCGCCTTTGCATTACGCAACGAATGGCTGAGTAAAAATGATGAAACAAGCTACCGCATAACAGGAGGTTATGCAAAACTCATAGAATATTTATATGATAATATAATCAAACACAAGGGTGAAATTATTTTATCCTCACCTATAAAAGAAGTTCAATGGAATGATGGTTATGCAACCGTAATTACAGATGAACAGAAAAAATATTCAGCCAAAAAAATAATTATAGCTGTTCCTATAGGTGTATTGCAGCAAAGCGCAATTACCTTTTATCCGGAAATACCTGAAAAAATATCCGCTGCAAAACAAATTGGTTATGGAGATGTAATTAAAATTTTAATTGCTTTTAAAAAAAGATTCTGGGAGGATGCGGGATTGAGAAACTTGGGTTTTTTATTTACCGGAAAATCAATACCTACATGGTGGACACAGCATCCACAGAATTCTTCTGTGCTTACCGGATGGCTTGCAGGCCCACCGGCCGGAGAAATGAAGAATATAAATGAAGATGCTATTTTACAAAATGCAATAACCTCGCTTGCTGAAACATTTCAATTTACAACTGCAGAATTGGAAGGATTAATTATTGCGAAAAAAGTTGTGAACTGGAGTGCTGATAAATTCACAGGAGGTGCTTACGCTTATGCAACTTTATATACAGCAGAAGCAAGAAAAATTTTATCAGAGCCGGTTGATGATATTATTTATTTTGCAGGTGAAGCATTATTTGATGGACCTGCAATGGGAACTGTTGAAGCTGCATTATCAAGCGGAAAAGAAGTTGCAGAAAAAATAATTAAAATGAAAGGAAGATGAACTAACAAAATATCATTTTTATTAATTCACTCACCACTCACTCTTTCAATGCGTTCCATCCCTGGGCAATAATAACATGATGGCTTCCGCTTTTAGTTTCCAAAATGGCACCATCTATAGCGTTTGTTATTTTACCAATTATTGTTATTCCGCTATGTTCCATTATCTTTTGCGCATCGCCTTGTTTAACGGTGAATAATAATTCATAGTCCTCACCGCCACTCAATGCACACATTGTTGGATCAAGACGAAATTCCATTGCCATTTCATAAGTTTCTTCATGAATTGGTATTTTACTTTCATAAATAAATGCTCCACAATTACTTTGTTTGCAGATGTGTAATATTTCACTGCTTAATCCATCGCTTATATCAATCATGGCTGTCGGCAATATATTATTTTCTTTTAGGTAACTTATAATATCTTTCCTTGCATCTGGTTTTAATTGTCTTCCGACTATGTATTTTCTATTCTGCAGATCCGGTCGTACAGATGGATTCTCCAAATAAATTTTCTTTTCTCTTTCAAGCAACTGCAGACCGAGATATGCTGCACCAAGATCACCACTTACACAAATAAGATCGCCTTCTTTTGCACCGCTGCGATAAACAATTTCATCTTCAGTTGCATCGCCAATTGCAGTTACAGAAATTATCAATCCTTTTACACTTGATGTTGTATCACCTCCAACCAGGTCAACATCATATTTTTCGCATGCATGTTTAATTCCTGCATATAATTCTTCCAGAGCTTCCAGACTAAATCGATTTGATATTGCAAGTGAAACTGTAATTTGATGTGGAGTCGCATTCATTGCATAAATATCACTCAGGTTCGCTATCACACTTTTATACCCGAGATGTTGCATAGGCATATATTGAAGATCAAAATGCACCTGTTCAACCAGCATGTCGGTTGTAATAACTGTAAGTTTATTTCCATTATCAATTACAGCCGCATCATCACCCACTCCTTTTACAGTAAATATATTATCAATTTCAAAATGTTCTGTAAGATGCTCTATCAATCCAAATTCCCCTAATTCAGATATTTCCGTGCGTTTAATATTTTCGTTCATACTTGTTAGGTAAGCAGTTAAAATTTAATGAATAACAGTTCTGTTTTCAATGTTTTTTTTCAAATGGGTTACAATTATTAAATTTTTGCGCTTTATTCTATTTTATTTTTTCAATAAAAAAATCCTTATTCTTAGCTCTTAGTTCTTAATTCTTTTTATTTTTGAAAGCAAACAACATAAACACATGGAACAACACTTAGAAATTCATACTCCGCTCAACACTTTTTATAAATGGGAAAAAATCCAGCCTGATAAAATTTATATGCGCCAGCCAATTCATGGTGAATGGCAAAATTACACATGGAAACGTTGTGGTGGAGAAATCCGCAAGATGGCGGCTTATTTAAAATCCATGAATTATGAACCCGGTAGCCGCATTGCCATTCTTTCAAAAAATTGTGTGCATTGGGTAATGAGTGATTATGCTATCTGGATGGCAGGTTATGTTTCTGTTCCAATGTACCCGAATATGAGCCCGGCAACAGTGAAACAAATTCTGGAGCACAGCGAGAGTAAATTGTGTTTTATAGGGAAATTAGATGACTGGCATTATTTAAAGCCCGGTGTACCATCAACCTTAAAATGCATAGAATATCCTTTTTACGGAATTAATGAATTTGATAATTGGGATGCTTTAATAAAAAATGCTGAGCCTATAAAAGAGAATTTAGATTATCCCATTGAAAATTTATGCAGTATCATATACACCAGTGGCACAACAGGAAAACCAAAAGGTGTGATGCACACATTTTACAATTTTGCTTTTGCTGCAGAATATGCATTTCCTTTATTGAAAGTTGATAATACAGCTTCTTTTTTTTCCTATTTACCGATGTGTCATATTGCAGAAAGATTATTAGTTGAAATAGGAAGCTTATATACCGGCGGACAGATTTCTTTTGCGGAGAGTTTAGAAACATTTCCGAAAAATTTACAGGAAACTGACCCAACATTATTTTTAGGAGTACCAAGAATATGGGCAAAATTCCAGGAAAAGATCCTGGAAAAAATGCCGCAAAAAAAATTAAATACTTTTTTAAAGATCCCGATTATTAATGGAATAGTAAAAAAGAAAATTAAAAAAGCTTTAGGATTATTGCACACAGATCAATTTTTTTCAGGTGCCGCACCTATTCCTGTTGATCTAATCAAATGGTTTTGGAAATTAGATATTAAAATTCAACAGGCGTATGCGTTGACGGAAGATTGTTGTTATAGCCATACGAATTTTAAAGAAAGAAATAAAATAGGTACAGTTGGTCTGCGTTTCCCGCATGTTGATTTGAAAATTTCCGAAGAGGGAGAAATTTTAATTAAACATCCTGCATTGATGAAAGGTTATTACAAAGAAGAAAAAATGACAGAAGAAACATTTACAGAAGATGGCTTTTTTAAAACCGGCGATCAGGGGAAGGTTGACAGCGAAGGATTTCTTACAATAACAGGAAGAGTTAAAGAATTATTTAAAACAACTAAGGGAAAATATGTTGCACCCACACCGATTGAAATGAAATTTTCTGCAAATACTGATATTGGTCAATGTCTTGTGGTAGGTTATGCCTTACCGCAACCAATTTTATTAATTACACTTTCTGAATTGGCAAAAAATAAATCAAAAGAAGAAATAGAAAATAGTATCAGGAAATCATTGGGCGATGTAAATGAAACTTTGGATTCTTATGAAAAACTTGAAAAAACTGTTATATTGAAAAATGAATGGAACATTCAAAATAATTTGCTCACACCTTCACTAAAAATAAAACGAAATGAAGTTGAGAAATTGTTTCAGGCGAATTATCAGAAATGGTATGATGATAAAGGTATTGTGATATGGGAATAAGACTCAGATGTAATGATTTTGTCAGGATAACAAAACAACCCACATCTTCTTTTGATCGTGTAAGAAATTAGATTATATTTCGAAACCTAAACTATTATCTATGAAAAACATCAAGTGCCTGCTACCTGTTATTTTCTTTTGTATTCAAACTTTTGCCACAAATAATCATGCGGATGGTTCTCAAATTCAATTTATAAAAAATGAAGGGCAGTGGAATAATAAAATTCTTTTCTCATCACAAATAGCAGGAGGAAGTATATTTTTTGAAGAAGACTGTTTTACATATCAATTCATCAATAGATCTGATATGCATACCAGCAACTTTTTCGCAAACCCAAAAATTAATGGACATGCATTCAAAATACATTTTCAAAATGCAAACAATAATATCTCTGTAAGAGGCGAAAATATTTTTTCTAATTACTATAATTATTTTACAGATAAGGATCCCGCAAATTGGAAAGGTCATGTTCCGGCATTTTCTCAGATCAACTATCAGGAATTATATAATAAAATTGATCTCCATGTTTATAGTTATAATGAAAATCTAAAGTATGATTTTATTGCACATCCCGGAGCAGATGTTTCTTTAATATCACTTAGTTATGAAGGAATAGATGCTATAGAAATTGAAAATGGAAATATTAAGCTTACGACAAGTATTAATCATCTCATCGAATTGAAACCTTATGTTTATCAGTTGATCAACAATGAAAGAATTGATGTTGCTTGTGAATATGTTTTAAATGGAAAGTCAGTTTCTTATTTTTTTCCTGATGGATATAATAAAAATTTCGACCTCATAATAGATCCCGCAACTTTGGTTTTTGCAACTTATTCCGGAAGCGGCGGTGATAATTGGGGTTTTGCTTCAACAAATGATAATGCAGGAAACCTCATTGGTGCGAGCTTAGCATTCAATGATGAATATCCAACTACATTAGGTGCTTTTGATACAACATTTAATGGAGGTGAAAGTTTTTGGGAATGTGATATCGCAATTACGAAATTCAGTTCTTATGGTACCTCTCTTTTATATTCAACTTTCCTTGGTGGATCAGGAAGTGAGATGCCATTTAGTTTGATCTGCAATGAATCTGATGAAATTTATATTTTAGGTATAACTGGTTCTGAGGATTTTCCATGTAGCGATGATGCTCATGACCCTACGTTTAATGGTGGTAGCGATATTTCTTCAACTAGTGTAATTGATTTTACAAATGGAACAGATATATTTCTTTCCAAACTTAGTGAAGACGGAAGTATGCTGCAAGGTTCAACATATTTTGGAGGAACCGGAAATGATGGAATAAATGAGAATCTTGGGTATTATAATTATAATGATTTTTCAAGAAGCGGATTGCACATAGATAATCTTGGAGAAACTATAATTGCTTCAAATACTGTATCAGATGATCTTCCGGTAACTACCTTAGCATTTCAGCCTTCAAGAGCAGGTGCTCAGGATGGATGTATCGTAAAATTCAATTCGGATCTTTCAAATATTTTATTCTGCTCTTATTTTGGTGGCGATAATGATGAAGCAATTTATGATGTAAAAACAAATTCATTAAATGAATATGTAATTTGTGGTGCAACCACAAGTGAAGATTTCCCGGTTACTCCCGATGTTTATAGTTCCTCTTATAATGGAGGAGATATAGATGGCTTCATTACGAAAATATCAGAGGATGGTAGTGTTGTTTCAGCTTCCACATTCATAGGCACAAATAAAATTGACCAGGTATTTTACCTGGATATTGATGCATCAGGTAAGATTTATTTCATCGGACAAAGCACCGGCGATTTTCCGGTTACAGGCGGAGTGTATTCAAATACGGGCAGCAGCCAATTCATTTCAAAAATAAATGACTCATTGAATGATCTTATTTTTTCCACAGTGATTGGTAATGGAAGTGATTCTGTCAATTTCTCTCCAACTGCATTTGATGTAGATGATTGTGATTTTATTTATTTAACAGGCTGGGGTGGGAATGTAAATAATGCTTTTAATAATGAAACAGGTGATATGGAAAATTTACCTGTAACAGCAGGAGCATTTTTATCAACAACCGATGGTAGTGACTTTTATATATTGCAACTTAGCGGTAATGCAGAATCACTTATGTATGGAAGTTATTTTGGAGGCAATCTAAGCAGTGAACATGTGGATGGAGGAGG
>JACMJP010000240.1 GCA_014380545.1 Chitinophagales bacterium
AATACGGGTACTATGCATATATTATCTGTTAGCGGACTGCATGTTGGGATATTATTTATTATTTTGGATTGGTTGATGCGGTTTGTTCCTTATTTTAAAATAAACAGGCCCAGGAATAAATTAATGAAGGCACTTTTGATAGTTTTTATTATTTGGTTTTATGCATGTATTACCGGGTTATCTCCTTCGGTTTCGAGATCGGCAGTGATGTTTTCGTTTTTAATTTTCGGAAGATTGGGTACACGGTATGTGAATTCATTTAATATTCTTGCATGTTCTGCAATTCCATTGTTGGTAGTTAATCCTTTTATGGTTACGCAGGTAGGCTTTCAGCTGTCTTATCTTGCAATACTTGGTATTTTAACTTTTCAACCACCACTGAGTAAATTATTTGTTCCGAATACTCTTGTGGGGAAGTATTTATGGAGTTTGGGTACAGTATCAGTGGGTGCACAATTGGGTACGGTGCCTGTAACTATTTTATACTTTCATCAATTTCCGAATTATTTTTTATTGAGTAATATTCTTGCTATACCAATTTCTTTTGTAGTGCTGATTGCGGGTATTATGTTTTTTGCTTTATCCTTTATTCCACAAATTAATTTTATTACGGGCTGGTTGCTTGAATTTAGTATGAAGGCCTTAAATTATGTTGTTGTGTTAGTGGATAAGATACCGGGTGCATTGGCTGATAATTTATTTATTACAATTCCTGAGACGATCTTATTTTATATTATCTTATTTTTTGCAGGGACATTTATTTTTTTGAAAAACAAAAAATATATTTTATACATGACTGCACTTACCTGTTTATTGTTTGTGAGTGTTGGTATAAGAAAGTATTTTCATGTGCAGCAGGAAGAAGTTGGAATTTATAGTTTGCCTAAATCTTTTGCAATTGCTGAAATACATGGATTACAGGCGAAAATTTATTCACCTGATAGTTTAAATATAGAATCACCTGATTTTACGTATCATATTCAGAATGATTTAATAAGTAAGGGAATAAAAAAATATGAATTTATAAGATTAGAAGATATGCGGTCTGAAACTTTGAGCTATCAAAATTATTTTCTAATAGACACAATTCTGTTTTATACCATAGATAAAAAATTTGAACACCCGGAGACTGCAGTTGTACAAGTTGATTACATAATTGTGATGAATAATCCTTATTTAAAAATTAATGAGGTTAAAGAATACTTTCCTGAAAGTGCGCTTATATTTTCTTCATCAAACAATTACAGAAGCTTAAATTATTGGAGAAACTATTGTGATGAACATGCAACAAAATATCATGATATGAAAAGGGATGGATATTTGAGTGTGCGGAATTAGGGATATTCACTAATATGTTTGGTTACAATAAAGTTAAACCCGCTATTGCTCTATTTCATTAATTTTGCATCCATGATACTCGAATTAAAAGTACCGGCAATAGGTGAATCAATAAATGAAGTGACGCTTTCCAAATGGCTTGTGAAGGATGGCGATTATGTGGAAACAGACCAATCTATTTGTGAATTTGAAAGTGATAAGGCTACTTTGGAATTTCCTGCAGAGAAGGCGGGAAAAATTACTTTTAAAGTGAAGGAAGAAACGGAATTAAAGATCGGGGATGTGATTGCGACATTGGATACTGATGCAGTTGGTGGAAAACAGGTGGCAGATGACAGTAAGCAGATAAAAGTGGAAAATAAAAAGGTGGCAGTAAAAAAACAAGGAACGGAATCTAATAACAATGAAATAAAAGTTGAGGAGCCAAAGGGGGAAAATCCGGTACTTACAAA
>JACMJP010000241.1 GCA_014380545.1 Chitinophagales bacterium
ATAAAAAAGAAAGGAGCAAATAATTTTTCATACGTAACATAAAGATAGCTGAATAAAAACCTTTTTAAATAGTAATAATAAGTCGTTTAGAAGTAAACTTTAAGTCATGAGTCATTACTAATCAAGTTCTGCCCAATTTTTTAAATTAGTAAGCCTTAGTTGAGAATATTTTACTGCAATTTTCGTAACAGATCTTCAGCATCGTTAAAATGATCTGCATTTTTATTCTCTGTAATAATCTTCAAATACTTTTTGCACATTTCAGTATTTCCCATCTTTAATTCTGAGAGAGCACTATACCAGTTTGCCTGATAAAAAAAATATATTTCTTTCTGCTCAATTATTTTTTGAAATATTTGTAATGCTTCTCTATATTGTTCTGTTTCTATCATGCAAATTCCCAGCAATAATTTTACTTGCACATTCGCAATTGCAGAAGTATCTTCTTTCAAATACTGTGTAAACAACGCTGCCGCATTGCCGTATTCTTTATTGAAATATAATTCTGTTGCTTTAGTGAGGAGTCCTATAGTATCATCCCTTGTTATCGGGTTACCACTATACGGCTGATAGTAATTGGCAAATAATTTTTGATGCGAAATAGTATTTTTTTGAGTTATGAAAAATCCAACAAGAAGAAAAATTAATATTGCCGCAGCTACTGCAAGTATTTTTTTGTAATTAAATGAGATAATCTTTTTATGGTTTTCTCCAAAATTGTCTGCATGAATTTCCTGTAATTCTTTTTTTAATTCATTATCAAAGTGCATTCTTGTTGCCTTTTCAATTTCCTGTTGTGCAGCAAGCTCATTTTTTATTTCAGGATCCTTTTCCGCCAGTAATAAAAAATTATTGCGCTCTTCCGTATCCATTTCATCATACAGAAACCGTTCGATTAATATATAGTCTTTTTCGCTAAGCATTATCCTTCTAATAAACTATTTTTAAGTTGTTGGTCTTCTTCCGCAATTTGCCGTAGTTTATTCATACATTTTAATTTCTTATTTCTTGTAACCTGTTCATTTGCAAATTCCATCACTTTCGTAATCTCTGACATGCTTTTTTTTTCATAGAAAGCAAGCAGCAACATTTTTCTGCAATCTTCTTTTAATTTTTCAAACATGCGACCTAGTAGTTTTTCTTTCTCTGAATAAATTTCTTCATTCACCTGTATCTCAGGAATTTCTGAGGCAGGAAATGTTTCTGTAAATTTATTTTCTGTTTTTTTTGTGCGAAGCTTTTTCAACCATAAATTTTTACATATAGCGTATAAATATGTACTAACAGAACTTGTTAATTGAAATTTTATTTCGGTGAGATGATGGTATAAAGCAATTATGCCATCCTGAAAAATATCTGCAGCATCTTCCCTGGCCCCGTTGTTTGTTATAATAAGGTGTTCTATCATAGGATAATTGGTTTTATAGATAAATTGCAATACCTCATTGCGCTGTTTAGCATCTGCCTGCTTTATTATCAGTATAATTTCTTCGTCGGTGTACCTCCTCATGCAGAAACAATTTTATATTCCAAATACAGCCGAAATGTAACCGTAAAGTTGTGAATAAAGAAATATGTTATAAACCGGTTACGAAAACCTAATGTCTGGAATACATAGAAAGTTGTTTATTTCAAAAAACCGATCCTGTAATTTTGGTAAGGCAAATAGGAATGAACTCAAAAAATTATACATTTGATTGACTGTAAACTATAAAACTATGATTATATCAAAAAAATTATCCACTTATCTGTTGGCATCTGGCTTATGCATGCAGGTTTTTTCTCAAATATCAAAAAACGGAAATGACTGGACATTAAATATACCGCAAGCTGTTAAAAGAAATTGTATTGCCGGTGAATATTATTCACTTATGTGGGTGAAAGAAAATGGATCTTTTGTTAAGCAAAATACAACCTGCTCAAATCAACTTGTATTACAAAATTATACTGGTTCAAATGTAAGTTGCTTTAGTATTAATAGGTATGGGGATGATGAAGACGATGCCATTGTTGTACATGGTGGCTCCGGATCAAATTCTAATATAAATTATTATAATGAGAACGATGAGGTGCCAAATCAAAATGTATTAACAAGCGGGCAGCATTTGTTAATACAGACTTCACATGGAACAAATCTTGTTCAAATTGGGGATGATTTTTTTGTAGTTATAACAATTGGTGATGATGTAAATGATTCAACAGCACAATACGATGTAGTGCTGCAATATGACAATACGAAATTGCAATACATTCAGGCAGTAAATGACCAGACTGGCTATACACCAAATACTCCGCCATCAATTAACCGGATGAAGCCAAATGAAAATAATACATTTTGCTATCATTCATTTGCAAATATTCAAACCGGCGGGCCAAATCAGTTAAAATGGACAATAAATAATTCACTTTACAACAATAAGGAAAAGAATATTTATATTGCTTTTAAAGTTACAGGTCAGGGAAATATTACCCCGCTGCTGGCTACTGTAACTGGATCAACTAATGATGGTACTGTAACAAATAGTTATAATAGTAGTTTCAATTTAACAGGCGGTGCAGCGTATGATCCAAACGTTATCAGTGTTGATAAAACTGAATCTACAATGTGTGGTAGAGGCGGAGGGGAGTGGCTTGAATATACGATTCATTTTCAAAATATTGGCGCAGCACCTGCAAATACTGTTGAAGTGAATCTTGACTTAGATAATAATTTAGATGTATCTTCTCTTCAGCTGCTTAATTCAGAAGCAGGTACAACATTTTTTACAAATTCGGTCTCTAAAATTTTATTTACCGGTTATGCTACAACAAACACTGTAAATAATACAAGAGGCAATACCGGAAAATTTAGTTGGTGGGAGACTTTTTCAAATGCTAATTATTTAAGAACTAATTGTAATGCGTATGTTGATGTAAATAATAATAATATTTCAGGTGGAAGAAGAATGCGGGATATTTGTTTTGTTTTTGATAATATAAATCTAAGAGGAATAGAGGAGTCGGGGGTGACTGCAAATGAAACAAAAGGTTTTATTACATTTAAAATAAAAACATTGAATCCGTATTCAACACTACACAGTCAGGCAGGAATTATATTTAACTGTAATGAAGAAATAATTACAAATCTTGCTGAAACAGTTTGCATAAGCGATGCTGACAACTGTGAGGATGAGTTAACGAATTGCCAGCAACAGCTAAAAAACTGTGGAAATGAACATAGAGGTAACAACCCCTGGTTATGCTGGTTGGGATGGATCATAGCAGGATTTTTATTTATACTTCTATTAGTAATGCGTAATAAAAGGAAACAGAATTCTTAAATAAGAAAAACCCTGAATTATCAGGTTTTTTATTTTATATGCAACAAATATCTGTAATATTATTTTTATGTTTTCTGAGTATTATTATTTCCTGCAAAAGAAAAAATATAGAATATGTAGATAATATAAATCCTGTGATCCTGGATACATCCGCTATTCGCACTTTGCAAATCCGCTGTAATTCATTTCTGGAAATAAATAATTATGACAGTTTTACTGTTTATAAAATTCAAATTGCTGATTTATATGAAGAGTCAGATTCATTAGGTGGCTGGCTGCAGGCTTATGATGAGATCATGACAAGATACCGTAAAGATGCTAAGCAATATGATAAAACAATTCTGTATTATAATTTAATGCTAAGAAATATCTGGCGACTGCCTGCAGATGAATTATCTTATGATAAGCTTGCAAATATGCACAGGCAAATGGGTTATTTATATGGGGCAACGTTAAATTTATGGTACGTTGCAGTTGGCTATTATGAAAAAGGCATTGCTACAATGGATGCCGGTAATTTATGGACACCGTATAAAGCAACATTATTTCTTAAATCTTATGGAAGTGGAAATACAAGACTTGGCGAACATGAAAAAGCCTCCGCTGCATTTAAAAAATATATTTCAATTTGTGGGAAAGGGTCTGACACTATTAATCTTGCACAGGCAAATAATGAATTTGGAAAAGTTTATGAAGATAAAGGCGATACAGTACAAGCTATAAAATACTATAAAAATGCTTATGATCTTTCAGAAAAAAAATTAACTGATAGCAGGTATGTGGAAGAAGCAATTATTGCCACTTTAAATCTGGCATCTATTTATACAAGTAAATTTATTGATTCTGCACACTATTATAATACAAAAACATTTGATCTTATTAATATATGGAATAACAAAGAAGATGATGAAATAGCGGCGGCATATATAAGCAGGGGTGAAATAGCAGCAAGTAAAAATAATTACCCTGATGCTGTAAAATATTTTTCTGAAGGAATTTATTTGTATCAGAAAAATGATGCAAAAAAAAACAGGCGCTACCTAGCTAAGGCAAAAATAAGTATGGGAAAATGCTATTTACAACAATTGAAATATGAAACTGCGGGTGTGCAGTTTAAAGAATCATTACAGAACAGTATACCAGCATATAAATCAGTAACGAAAGCAGGAGCTATAAATGACAGTCTTCTGATGCCGGAAAATAGCATATTAGAAGCCTGTGAAGGTTTGGGTGACGCTTACACAGGTATGTTCGGTGAAAATAACAATATATTAGATTTAGAGGTAGCCTTACAACAATACATAAGCGCTATTAAAATTGAAATATTATTGCGAAAATTATTTCAAAATGAATCTTCAAAACTAACGCTCTTAAAAAAGGGGAATAAGTTACATGAAAAAGCATTTGAAACTGCAAAACAATTATACAGGAAAACCTATGACAAAAAATATTTACAACAAATGTTTTGGGTTTCTGAAACTTCAAAATACAGTGTTTTATTAGATTCTTATGTCGGAAAAAAAGCAACTGCCTTATTCAATAATACAGCATGGAAAAATGATAGCCTTCTTGCTGAAATAAACCCCAGACTAAAACAACTGGAGTTTCAATTGCGCTATGCTGAAGATGACGGAGAAAAAAATATCCTTAAAAATGAGTTGCATACTTTATCCGTGTTGCAGGATTCTCTTCAAAAAATATTACATCAAAATAATCCTGCCTATTACCAGGCTAAGTACGCTTATACTGTAAGCAGTTTGAATGATCTTAAACAATCAATGGATACAAACCAATTAGTGATAACATATTTTACCACATCTGATACTGTTTATACAATTACTGTTTCTAAAAATGATGTTTCATTTTACAGTATTGCAAATGACAGTGCATTTAATACATCACTTAATTATCTATTGTCTTATATAAGCAATTCAAATTCTTATTCGCAGAAACAGTATGATAGCTATATTACTGCTTCCAAAAATGTTTATAACTATATATTAAAACCTGTCTTACAAAAACAAAATGGCATTAAAAACTGCATTATCATTCCTGATAAAAAATTATCGCTTTTACCTTTTGATGTTCTTGCCACAGATACAAATAAATATAATGATATTAATGACGCTACCTATTTAGTTCAAAAATATAATGTATCCTATGCATTTTCGGCTTCGGTATATTTGCAAAAGCCGCTTGAGCACCTTCCGCAAAAAAGAACGGTTATTGCATTTTCTCCATCGTTTAAGTCAAATAAGTATTTTACAGAAAGAGATTGTTTTAATGCAAATGTTGCTTCATTATTATTTAACAGGAAAGAAACTGCTTCTATTACAAATTTATTAAGCGGTAAAGATTACTCAGGAGATGCTGCAACTGTAAAAAATTTTTTGCAGCAGGCAAATGAATATGCAGTTATTCATATTGCCTCACATGCATGCGTAAATTACCAAAATTCCGCTGCTTCACAAATTGCTTTTAGTGATACTATACTATTTGCATCAGACATTTATTATGCAAATTTGAATGCACAACTCGTAACATTAAGTGCATGTAATACAGGCACGGGTAAATTAGAAACAGGTGAAGGCATGATGAGCCTGAGCCGTGCATTTGCGTATGCCGGTTGTCCCAGTGTAGTAATGAGTTTATGGAGTGCGAATGATGAAAGCACAAGTAAAATAATGGAATATTTTTATGCAGCATTAAAAACAGGTAACAAAAAGGATGAAGCATTGCGCCTGGCAAAATTAAAGTACCTGGAGCAGGCAGATACTTTTCATAAACAACCTTTCTTCTGGGCATCTTTTATGGTTATTGGGGATACTGAGTCCATTGATTTTCAAAATAGTTATTCAAATAAATTTCTTCCCTATATTATTTTTTCTATTCTTTTATTAGCGTTTTTATTTTTTGTAAAAAGAATGAAACGTAACAGGTAATTATTTTCATTGTATTATTTTTTTTAAAAAATGCCTGTAAAAGCGGTTACAAATTTTATTGTACGGTATATACTTCTATAAAAGGAGTATGCTGAAAATCCTGAAAAGAGTAAGCGAAAAATTTTAAATTAAATTTTATGAAAAAGATTACATCAAGTTTTATTTTGTTTCTGTCTTGCTTTTATGCAATGGCATCAACAATTAATGTGAGCACATCTACAAGCTCAGGTGTTTATGTTACACCGCCAAATGTAGATCCCAATTGGGTTGTATCGGGCCCAAGTTTAATTTCTGCACCCACTTATGCAGTATCTTCCTATCTTGGTTTTTGGGAACCAACACCCATTTCCGGAACAAATGCCGGATGGATAAATCCATCAACGGTAATAGGATCTGAAACACCGGGAAATTATACATTTGAAAGAAGCTTCACAATTAATCCTTGTACAGCAAAATTTGCTTGCAATTTTAATATTACCTGTGATGATTCTATTATTTCTCTGCAATTAATTCCACCTGTTGGGAGTCCGATTGCTTTATCAACTACTTCTGTTCCACCGGCGTATTATTTAGATAATTTAATAACAAATATAATTTCTTCTCCTGTGTCAGGAACATGGAAAATTAGGGCCGTTGTTGATTATATAGATGCAGTAGGCGGATTTATGCTTTCAGGATATATTAATGATACACCCGGCCCATGTCCAATTATAAAAGATGATTGTTGTGCAAATAATATCATTAAGAATGGAAATATTGAAAATGGATCTGTTACAGGTGATCTAGGATCAGGTGGCACTACATTAAATTGGAAAAAAGCATATTATACTCCGCAAATAAGTAATGGTGGAGGATGTAATTTAATGGAATCAGGAATTTATCACATGAGTATGTGGGGAGTTGGTGTGGCGCCTTACGGTATTGGAGAAGGTGTTTATCAAAACTTAAATATTGTGGCAGGTAAAACATATCAATTAAGTTTTTGTGCAAGATTTGATAAAGGAGTATTAAATGATCCGGGAAATGTAATTGCAAGATTCAGATTATCAAATAGCTTGCAAACAAGTATGATTTGCACTTCATGTACAGAAATTGGCGATGTTACTTTAAACAATACAACATGGGAAACTTATACGATGGCGCCATTTACGGCAACCTCAAGCTATAATAAAATTACAATAAATGCGCAGAACTTGGTGCCTGCTTCTGATGATGGATCCTTCGCTTCCTGGTTATTTATTGATAATATCTGTTTAGAAGAAGTAACTGCAGTAACTGCAAAAGAATCTGTTATTCTATCTTCTAATAATTATAAAGTATGTGCAAGTGCTGGAACTGCAACTTTAGATTTTGAATGCTCAGGTACAGGCCCGTTTGAAATTCACTACACCGATGGATTAGGAAATGCATATACTACAACAGCAGCCGCAGCCGGCATTCATTCTATAACTGTAACTCCTCCGGCAAATAGCAGGTATGATATCCGATATGTGAAAGACTTAACAACGGGAAGGTATCCGTTAGTGGCAGGTAATGTAACAATTGTAAATGACCCGAGTTGCAGAGTTGGTGGCACCGAAGAAGAAGAGAGCGAAAACCCGCCATCTATTGATGAAATGGAACTTGCAAACATTGCTAAAATATATCCCAACCCTACAAGCTCATCTATAAATATTGATTTGCAGGAGGATATTACTGCTGATATTGAGATATTTAATCTGCAAGGGGATTTAATGGATAAATTAAACGGAGCAAATGGGACCTTTACTTTAGGAGAAGAACTGCCTGAAGGTGCTTACTTGATTCATATTGAAACATCAGAGGGTAAAATGTATAATTACAAAATAATTAAAGCTAATTAATTTAATAATAAAAATCTGGCAGCAATAATCTGCCAGATTTTTTTATTTCTTATTCCCAAACACAACTTCCCCATTAAATACATCAGCGAATATTTGGGTTTCATTCATTACTTCCCCCGACAATATCTTTTTTGATAATGCATTTACAATTTCTTTTTGAATTACCCTTTTCAAAGGTCTTGCACCAAACTGCGGATCGAAACCTTCTTCAGCAAGCCAAACAATTAATTCATCACTGAAATCAATTTGAATACCTCTTTCGCTTAACATTTTTTGTAATGCTTTTAATTGAATTTCAACAATACCTTTTATTTCTGATTTCATTAATGGCTTAAACATAATGATCTCATCAATACGATTCAGGAATTCAGGGCGAATTGTTTTGCGCAACATTTCCATCACTTCCAGTTTTGTGGTTTCAGTTACAGCCAATAAATCATTTTCTGTAACACCTTCAAAACGCTCCTGTATAATAGGCGACCCGATATTACTTGTCATAATAATGATGCTGTTTTTAAAATCAACAGTTCTGCCTTTATTATCTGTTAACCTTCCATCATCTAAAACCTGCAATAAAATATTAAATACATCAGGATGTGCTTTTTCAATTTCATCTAATAAAATAACTGAATAAGGTTTTCTGCGAATTGCTTCTGTTAGCTGTCCGCCTTCATCATTTGCAATATAACCCGGTGGCGCTCCAATTAATCTTGAAACAGAATGACGTTCCTGATATTCACTCATATCAATTCTTGTCATTGCATGCTCATCAATAAATAAATATTCAGAAATTGCTTTTGCTAATTCTGTTTTACCAACTCCTGTAGTTCCAAGGAAAATAAATGAGCCAATTGGTTTTTTTGCGTCCTGCAAACCTGCCCTGCTTCTTCTTATTGCATCCGCAACTGCAGTAATTGCCTCATCTTGTCCCACTACTCTTTTGTGTAATTCATCTTCAAGCCGCAGCAATTTCATCTTTTCACTTTCCAGCATTTTAGTTACTGGAATGCCCGTCCACTTCGCAACAATTTCTGCAATATCTTCTGC
>JACMJP010000242.1 GCA_014380545.1 Chitinophagales bacterium
AACTTATTATATGCGTAACTCCCAATCCTTCCCATGCACATCCGCTTACCAATGCTGCATCATACACATCAATATCGCTGTCAGCATTTGCATCATTACAACTTGCGGCAATAATTGTATTATCAAGAATTTCATTGATGTAATTATCTACGTCATCAAAATATTGTATAGTATCAATATTCAAATCGCCTATTAAACCAGGACCATTGCATATTCCATTACAATCATATTCCGCAGAACCAAAAATTTCTCCGTAACAATCATAATAAGGTAAGCAGTCTTCTACGACTTCAACTTCAGGTTCTTCATCCGGCTCATCTCTTGTAATTTTTATACAAACTGAAACAAAATTATTAGCAAGATTTATTTCTGTTCTTCCATCAAAATCAGGATGATTTTCCCAGTTCACTCTTGCTACCATCGTATAAGTGCCATCTGGCACATCAGTAAGATCTATCCACTGGCATGTTGTACCACTTCCATACATATCATAACATCCTGCGGAAATTCCCATATCCCAGCCTCCGTAACCTCCGGTTCCGTCAAAACATCCAACATCCATTACAGCGTAACCATTTTTATGTCCGACAGGTAATTCAGCACCTGTTGAATCGTACAATAAATATTCTCCATAATCTGCATAATGCCAGTGTTCATGACAAGGGCTATAAACAAATCCGGGAGCTCCACCATCGGGCTCACCAATATGATAATCCTCGTCGCCAATATTCATGATCTTCATATTAAATTGAAGCACATAACGCATTCCCGTGCCTGTAACACATTCTTCTTCAAGGGCACAATCATCCCAGTCCGCATTATAAGTTGAAACCTGAAAATCTGCGCTCCATCCTGTTGCAGGATATCCATCAAAATAGGTTTCATCAATTACGAGATCAGGACCTAAAGGGCAATCAGGATCACCGGGATAAATACAACTTCCATCACTTGTCATTGCAAGCGGATCATAATTACAGGCATAAATATCAGTGCATCCTTCAGGTGGACCTAAGTAAGAAATTGACCAATTAATATCTGATCCATCGCATGAAGTTTCATTATCGCCAATGCGTATATAATATGTTTTTCCTGCCAATAAAATTGCGCTTACCTCAGCAAGTTCGCCGCATGCATCATCATTATAATAATCTGTTCCTTCCGCTAACTCTGTTGGTACTAATCCAACACAATGATTGTAAACCCAGATCTTTGTATCACATGTGTTATCCAGATCGCAGGTTGTAATTATATAACTTCCGGTATCAGCAGGTGAAAATTCATACCATGCGTTTGTAAATTCGGCAGCGTGTGTTCCAGGATCAACAGTAAATGCACTCGAACAAGTTGTGCCCGGCGGGCAGCCCATATCAACAGATGTTACTTCTCCAAAATCGCCACTGAATTCGGCAATTAATTCACCATCATAATATACCTCAACTCCGTGCGGTGCATAAATACCATCTCCATAACTATCATATAAATAAAATGTATGGCAGCCGCTGCTTTCAATACAAACATCTTCACTATCATAATCTCCGTCAGCAACAGTTTCACCATCTGCGTTTTTTATTTCCCAGGAAGTTTCATACTCATAAGAATCGGGGTCAATCATAATATTTACTTCAACTGTGCCGGGATCGCAATCAATAGCATATATTTTTTTTGATTGAAGAAATGCAATAATGAGGAATGAGAAGATAAGTAATGAAGAGATTCTCATACGATTTAGATTTTTTTGAAAGTTACTGCTTTTCAAATTATTACACAATACAGGAAATGAAATGACAGAAATATGAAATTACTTTTTCTTTATCCCCTGTAATTCTTCCTTAACAGCCATAGTAGTTTTGGGTGCATTACCTATAAATATTTTTTCGCCTATAATAAAAACAGGGCGTTTAAGAAAAGTGTATTCTTCAAGAATATATTTTTTGTAATCTTTTTCTTTCAATTCCATTTTATTTAATCCCAATGCCCGGTATTTTAAGGCAATGCGGCTGAACAATGCTTCATAACTTCCGGCAAAATTTTTCATTTCATCTAACTGCTGCTCAGTTATTTTTTCTGTTTTAATATCCTGAATGACAAACGGGTATTTTTTTACCTGCACTTCTTTCATAATTCCTGCACATGTATCGCATGTTGAGAGATAATATAATTTAAGCATAGTTTGTAATCAATAAAGTATTTGAATTGTATTTCTGCTTTTCTGGGTTAAAATAATTTCTTTTCCTGCTGTTAATTTTTCAATCACTTCATTTGTATAATGCCGGATGGTAAGCAACTGCAGGTTTTCATTTTTTGTTACGTTGTATTGCTTAGCCAAATCATCTTCAAGAATTTGATCTTTATAAGGATTTGTATCAATGCTGATAGTACAGCTCAAAGCTGCCGTCTGTATCATATTTACTTTCACATTGTGTTTTGCAAGTATTTCATAAATATGACTCAGATTCTTTTCGGCAATAAAAGAAAAATCAGTTGTGCGGATAGATAATAATGTTTGATCTTTCTTCACAACCAAAACAGGCGGGTAATATATTTCAGCATCATCAAAATGAATTACCGTTCCCGGAAGATCAGGATATATAAATGATTTTACATATAACGGAATTTGTTTATTCTGCAAAGGCTTAATTGTTTTCGGGTGAATTACAGTTGCACCATAATATGTCATTTCAATTGCTTCATAATAGGTGAGCTCAGGAATATTTGCAGTATCTGAAAATATTTTCGGATCGGCATTTAAAACGCCGGGGACATCTTTCCATATAAATAATCCTTCAGACTGTAAAAGATATGCAAGAATAGCCCCTGTGTAATCACTTCCCTCTCTTCCAAGTGTTGTTGAATAATTATCAGGCGTTCTTCCAATAAATCCTTGCGTAATTACATGTTTTGTTTTTAATATCTCCGGGATTTTATTTAATACAAATGTTTCAGTTTGCTGCCAGTTAACAACTCCCTCTCTCCATGTATTATCGGTTTTTATAATATCTCTTGCATCAAGTCCCGTATTATCTATTCCATTTGCATTTAAATATGTGCTTACTATTGTTGTTGAAATTAATTCTCCGATACACACTATCTGGTCATAATATTGCGGCATGGTCATACTCCTGTTTGCTTCTGCATTTGTAATAATAAGATCGATAAAATAATCAATGTTGAGTTGCAGATTTAAATCCTGGATAATATCTGTATGGTAAGTATTTAATTTTTGAAGCTGTGATTTATAATCTTTTCCTTCATAAGCAGCATTCACTATGCCTTCAAGTGCATTAGTGGTTTTCCCCATAGCTGAAATAACAACTACTAACTTTTCATCTTTGTAACGGTTAATAATTGCTCCGACATTTTTTACTGCATTAGCATCTTTTACAGATGCTCCCCCGAATTTAAATACTTTCATGAATGTTCAGATTACTAATAAAACAATCTACCTGCGCCTGCTTGCTTCAGGCAAGGAAGACAGGCGCAAAAATACATATTCATGTTCGAGAATAAAGATTTGAAAAAAATTATTGAAGGATTATTTTTTGCGAAATCACAACTCCCCTATCATCTGTCATTTTTAAAACATACGGACCTTTTGCAATTGTATTAGATGGAATAGTATGTTGATATTGCGAAGTGGAATTGAGATGTACACTTTTTCCCTCAGATGAAATCAATTCTATTTGAATTGGCAGATTAAGATCATTGCTAATGTTTATATTTATAACATTATCGGAAGGATTAGGATATGCAAGAATAAGGTTATTGCCCGCATCAATATATTTTGCTTCAACTGTATTACTCACATAAACATCATTTGATCCGGTGATGCGGTAATAATATGTCCCGTTCATAAGATCGTAGTTGTCGAAATAAGTGTAATACAGATCGGAAGTTGCCCCACACAAACCGGGAACACTATGAATTGTTTCAAAGTATATATCATCAGTTGATCTTTCCACATGCATATCAAAGCATGTATTTCCAGCTTTCAATGTCCATTTAATAAATACGCTGTCGCCAAATTGCTGCGCTGTAAAATCAGCAAACAGAGATTGGGAAAAGATATTTCCTGCGATTAATAAATTTATGAAAACTAAAGTCAGATATCTCATATCTTTAAGCGATTGCAAATTTAAACGATCTCTCTTTTACTTTGTTGTGAAGGAATTATTTCAACTTATAAATTACAAATGCCCCAAATAGTTCAGGAAATAGAAATACATGCGCCAATAGAAATTTGTTTTGACCTTTCCCGATCGATTGATCTGCATATGATCAGCACCGGAAAAACAAAAGAAAAGGCAATTGCCGGAAAGACAAGCGGATTAATTGAATTAAACGAAACTGTTACATGGAGGGCAAAACATCTTGGGGTAAATCAAACACTCACTTCTAAGATAACAGCTTTAAAATATCCGAAATACTTTGTTGATGAAATGGTTGCAGGTGTTTTTAAATCTTTAAGGCATCAGCATATTTTTGAAAGTAAAAACGATCATACAATTATTACAGACAAATTTGAATTTGAATCTCCCTTTGGTATTTTTGGAAAAATATTTAATCACATCTTTCTTACTTCATATCTAAAAGGGTTTATAACCGATAGAAATAAAATTATAAAGGAATATGCTGAAACTGATAAATGGAAAACTATTCTGAATAAAGAATAAAGAAATTCAATCTGTGCGATCAGCATGCACATTCAGAACATCTATCAATGCCCTTAACTTCACTAAACATTCTTCATATTCCTCCTCGGGATCGGAATCATAAACAATTGCCCCGCCTACCTGCGCTGATACATATCTTTTTTCAGAATTATAGATAATACTTCTTATTACAACATTAAAATCAAAATCCTTTTCGGGTGTAAAATATCCAAATGCCCCGCTATAAACTCCTCTTTTTGTTTCTTCATATCGCTCAATTAGTTCCATGGCCATTACCTTCGGGGCGCCTGTCATGCTTCCCATCGGGAATGCATTTTTAATTATATCAACAACATGTAAATCGTTTCTCACTTCCGCAGAAACAGTGGAAACCATCTGGTGCACATGTTCAAAAGAATACACAGCAAATAACTCATCAATCTTTATTGTTCCTGTTCTTGCACTTTTAGTAAGATCATTTCGTACAAGGTCAACTATCATTACATTTTCTGCTTTATCTTTTAGACTTTGAGATAATTCATTTTTTAAATATTCATCTTCATCTTTTGTATTTCCTCTTTTTATTGTCCCTTTCATCGGACTAGAGGTGATTCTGTTTCCCTCCTTCTTTAAAAATCTTTCAGGGCTTGCTGAAATAAGAAATTTTTCTTCCCACTTAAATAAAACTGAAAACGGAGCTTTTGATCTTTTACATAATGCATCAAATACTTTCAATGGATTTATTTCCACCTCTTCAGCATAAAACTCCTGACATAAATTGATCTCATAAACATTCCCTTCAATAATATGCTGTTGTAGTTGTTTTATTTTTTGAAGGTAATTTTGTTTGGAAACTCTTGCGGTTAATGGAATCCCCTCCTTCTTCCCCTGAAAAGGGAGTAGCTTTGGCGGTATATTTAAAATAGTTGAAAATATTTTATCTGCATTATTATCAATAATTCCAATCTTTATTTCCGAATCTTCACAAATAATTATTGCTTCAGGAATAAAAAAAAGCATATCTTCAAAACCAATTTCATCTTTATTATTTGAATTAATATCTTCTATTTCATTTTTCAGGTCATAACCAAAATATCCAAAACACCAGTCATTATTTTCATTGATGAATTCTTTGAGTGCATCAAATGTGTTTCCTGCATTGCATTGAATGTTTTTATAGTTTCCTGCGGCTAATAGAAAATCAAATTCATTTTTTCCGTAAACAGTATTATCACATGAATCTAAAAAAATGAATTCATTAAATTGCGCAGTATATGTGAGTAATTGATTGCGGAAATCTTCTTTGTTTTCTGTTTGATATGATTTCCAGATTCTATGCATACAGTATTTAACCACAAAAGAACACAAAAGGGCACAAAAGATTAAAGCAGAATTAATTTCTCTCTTTCAGGTCCTGAGGATAACATGGTTATTTTTACTTTTAGTTCCCTCTCTAAAAATTGCAGAAAATTTCTTAATTCAATTGGCAGGTCGTCTTTTGTTTTGCAATTATCTAAATTACAATTCCACCCTTTAAAGGTTTCATATACAGGTTCAATTTCAGCATCAACAATATTAAACGGGATATGATCTGTTTGCTTACCTTTTATTTTATATGCAACACATGCCTTTATTTCTTTGAATGTATTTAATACATCAATTTTGGTAATTGCAATTTGTGTAACACCATTTAGCATAATGGTATATTTTAATGCAGGCAGATCAATCCACCCGCATCGTCGTGGTCTTTTTGTTACTGCCCCAAACTCACTTCCTATTTTGCGCAATTCCTCCCCTGTCTGGTCAAATAATTCTGTAGGAAAGGGTCCGCCGCCAACTCTTGTGCAATATGCCTTTGAAATACCAATTACTTCTTTAATTCTTTGCGGTGCAATTCCAAGTCCCGTACAAACTCCTGCCGTAATTGTATTACTTGAAGTTACAAAAGGATATGTTCCGTGATCTACATCCAGCATGCTGCCCTGCGCACCTTCTGCTAATATTTTTTTATTTTTGATAATTTGATCATTAAGATAATATTCACTGTCAATAAAAGGAATTTGTTTCATGAATTCAATTGCATCAAGCCATTCTTTTTCATTTTGAATTTCAAGTGAAACATTTTCATAATTTTTCAAAAATAGAAAATGTTTTTCTTTTAAGCGGTCGTATTTTTCTTTGAAATTAGGTGTTTCAATATCTCCTATACGTAAACCATTTCTTCCTGTTTTGTCCATGTAAGCAGGGCCTATGCCTTTTAATGTAGAGCCAATTTTGTCCAACCCTTTTGATGCTTCGCTTGCTGCATCCAGCATTTTATGTGTCGGGAGAATAAGATGTGCTTTCCTTGAGATCAATAATCTTTTTTTTACATCCACACCTGCATTTTCCAGTTTATCAACCTCCATTTTAAATGTCACAGGATCAATAACAACACCTCCACCAACTACATTCATGCAATTATTTAAAAAAATTCCAGAAGGGATTGTGTGAAGTACGAATTTTACACCGTTCTTTAGAATCAACGTATGCCCGGCATTCGGTCCGCCCTGAAAACGGGCAACTACATCGTATTGTTCGGCAAGATAGTCAACTACTTTTCCTTTACCTTCATCACCCCATTGCAGCCCTAATAAAACATCTACATTCATCTTACATGGATTAAGATGCGAAATTAAAGAAGCCGATCAATTTCTTTACAGTAGTCAGTGAATATTTATTAACAATTTATCTTTACGCCAATGGAGCATATTTCAAATCACCAGATAATATATTTTCATGTAGGGATGGGGAAAGTTGCGAGTAAATATTTGCAACATGAAGTTTTCCCGAAACTAAAAGATGTTTATTATATCCCCTCAACAAAATATTATCAGAGTATAGATATTATCAAAAATAAAAATGAAAGTGCATATTTAATTTCCAGAGAATTTGACCAGCAGATGGAGTATGAAGTGAATAAATTTGCTCAAACATTCCCGAATACCAAAGCAATTATCCTTTTAAGAAGACATGATAGCTGGATAGCTTCACAATACAGAAGATTTGCAAAGAATGGTTATGTCCGCTCCTTTAAAGAATTTATAGATATTGAAAATGATGCGGGCAGATTTAAATTACAGGATCTTAATTTTTATCGAAATATAGAAATATTGGAAAAATATTTTACAGAAAAACCTCTTGTGCTTTTTTATGACGATTTGATTGCTGATACTTTTTCTTTTATTGATAAAATAGCGAAGTTTACAAATACAACTTATAGGAGGGCAGAAATATCCCTCGAAAAAAAACATACTTCATATGAAGAGAAACAAATTAAGGTGATGCAGTCTGTAAGTAAATATATTTCGTTTAAAGAGCGTACCCTTTCAACCCAACCCGTTGTTCGCTTTTTACAACGGTTACCCATAATAACTTTGCGTTATGGCATTTTATATACTGCATTATTGATCCCTTCAGCATGGTTAGGTAAAAAATCATTAATACCTAAAGAAGAATTGGAAAAAATAAAAATTCAGACTGAAGAAGATTGGAAAAAATGTTTATCCTATGCTGAAAAAAACAATCATTAAAGGCTTTTCTCCTTTGACAAATAATTCAACGCTTCATCCGCATCCTTACAAATTGTAAAGAAAGAAGATAATTTGGTAGTAACTAATAAATTATTCAGCAATGCATTCAGTGAACACAGAATAACTTCACCATCCTGCCTGCGTACTTTTGTAAGTGTTTTCAGGAAAAAACTCAAACCTGTACTATTAATGTACTCCAATTCCGACAAGTCAAAAATAATATTGTTGTAATTTTCTTCCAAAGTTTCATCAAGCCTGTCGTTTAATTCTATCGTCTGGAAATCACCAATTAACCTGCCGTCTAATTTTATTAGAACAGAGTTGTTATTTTTTTTCTCGATGTTAAAATTCATGTGTTTTATGCAGTTATTTTTTTAATTAATTTATTTTCTGTTTTCATATCCCGTAATTTCTGGCAATTTCCGCAAATGCCGTACAAGTTTAGTGAATGATGCGTAATTGAAAAATTAAGTAATTCACCCATCATTGTTTGTATCTGGTGTATGCGGGGATCGCAGAACTCAACTACTTTTTTGCAATCTACGCAAATGATATGGTCATGTTGCTTATAACCATACGATTTTTCATATTGCGCCAGATTTTTCCCGAACTGATGTTTCGTAATCAAATCGCACGACAATAAGAGTTCAAGTGTATTATAAACTGTTGCACGGCTCACACGATAATTTTTTCTGAGCATGTGTTCAAATAAACTCTCCGCATCAAAATGGTCGGTTCGGTTATATATTTCTTCGAGGATTGCGTATCGCTCAGGTGTTTTACGCAGGCCTTTTTGCTCAAGGTGAGCAGAGAGAATGTTTTTTACTTCATCTATTAATTTCTTTTCCATGGTTTAACTTTCAATCCTTGTAACCGAAATTATTTCTTTAAAACCCCGTAATCTTTCAAATAATTCCTCCATTTGTTCTGTACTGTTAACATACACTTTTATCATGCCTTCAAAAATCCCATCTTTTGCATTCATAGTAAGGCTTTGCATGTTGAGCTTCATTTCACTGCTGATAACATTTGTTACCTTGCTTACTAAACCAACATCATCCAAACCTGTAACTTTTATTCCTGTTAAAAAGGCAAGTTGTTTTTGTTTAGTCCATCGGGTCCTAACAATACGATATCCGTATTTACTCATCATTTCCGTTGCATTCGGGCAACTTGTACGGTGAATTTTAATTCCTTCGTCAACAGTAATAAATCCAAACACATCATCACCTAAAACAGGATTGCAGCATTTTGCCAAACTGTATTTTATTTTATCGCTGCTTTCATCAAATATGAGCAGTTCAGCATTAGCGCTGGCAAGTTGTTGCATTTTTTCTTCATACTGAATTTTATTTTCAGGATGAAATGGTGCAATTAACTTTCCCCCTTTTAATTCAAAATCCTTTAATTCTTTCAGGTCAATTTTCTTCACAGCAATTTGATAGTACAATTCCATAGAAGTGGGCTGACGATAATAATGCATTAATTCCTGTAATGCCTTATCATCATGGGGATATTTGAATTGTTTTAATTTTTTGTCGAGAATTTCTTTTCCCAGTTTTGCAACAGTTCTTTTTTCTTCCTTCAGTGCATGTTTAACTTTTGCCCTCGCCTTTGATGTTACTAAAAAACTAAGCCATGCATCATTTGGTTTTTGTTTTTTTGAAGAAATAATTTCAACCTGATCACCATTGTTTAATTTATGGCTTAGCGGTACTAACTTATGATTTACTTTCGCACCAATACAGTGGTAGCCTACATCACTGTGAATTTCAAATGCAAAATCCAAAGCTGTAGCCTCCGATGGTAAAATTTTAAGATCGCCCTTCGGTGTAAATAAATAAATCTCTTTGCTGAATAAATTAGATTTAAAATCATCTAAGAATTCCAAAGCATTATAATCCGGATTACGCAATAATTCACGAATTTCTCTGAGCCATGTGTCTAAGGTTTTATCAGCACTTCCTTCTTTATATTTCCAATGGGCTGCAAAACCTTTTTCCGCAATTTCATCCATGCGAACCGAACGTATCTGTACTTCCACCCATTTTCCTTTGTGTCCCATAACCGTTGTGTGCAAACTTTCATATCCATTTGCTTTAGGCGTAGAAACCCAATCTCTTAATCTGTCAGGATTTGGCGTAAAAAATTCTGTTACGATAGAATATACTTTCCAGCAATCTGCTTTTTCTTTTTCCGGTATTGTATCGATAATTATTCTTATTGCAAATAAATCATACACTTCTTCAAAAGTTATATGCTTTATTTTCATTTTATTGTAAATGGAATAAATGGATTTTGGTCTGCCATAAATATTTACAGTCAGCTCTTCTTTTTCAATTCTATCTTTAATAGGGCGGATAAAATCATTGATATATTTATTGCGTTCCCTTTTTGTATCTGCAAGTTTTCTTGCAATGTCTTTATAAATTTCTGTTTCAGTATATTTTAATCCCAGGTCTTCCAGTTCGCTTTTAATTGCATAAAAACCGAGACGATGCGCAAGCGGTGAATAGAGATACAATGTTTCGCTTGCAATTTTTAATTGTTTTTTTCTCGGCATGCTATCCATAGTCCGCATGTTATGCAAACGATCAGCAATTTTTATGAGAATAACCCGCACATCATCCGCAAGAGTAAGTAATAACTTTTTAAAATTTTCTGCCTGTATAGAACTTGTGAGATCAAATACACCTGATACCTTCGTTAAGCCGTCAACAATTTTTGCTGTTTTAATTCCGAATTCTCTTTTAATATCATCGAGCGTTAATTCAGTATCTTCTACCACATCATGCAATATTGCACAAATAGCTGCAGTTGCTCCCAAACCCATTTCACTCACAACTATCTGCGCAACTTTTAAGGGGTGAATAATATAAGGCTCACCGCTTTTTCTGCGCATATCTTTATGTGCATCCATTGCCATTTCAAAAGCAAGGCGAATTTGTTTGCGGTCGCTGTTGGTCATATTATCCTTTAGCGGCCGCAGCAAATTGCGATACTCTTTAAGAATGAGCTTGCGTTCTATTTCTATATCAAGCGGATGTATAGTTTCCATTTAAGAGATGTCTATTTTAATTCCATTTAAATTTTATTTCATTTCACCCAAAAATATTTCCTTTAATTCTTTTGCATCTTCAGGCTTCATTCTTCCTGCCAGAATTAATCTTAATTCCCTTCTGCGCAGGGCCCTTTCATACCTGTGTTTTTCTTCATCTGTTTCAGGAATGAGTTCGCAACATTCAACAGGTCTGCCATCATCATCTAAAGCAACAAATGTATAATATGCTTCATTGCATTTTACTTTCTCCCGCTGGCGATAATTTTCTTTATATACGTCAACAAAAATTTCCATGCTTGTATTAAAAACCCTTGTTACCTGTGCATTAATGGTTACAACATCGCCGATCTTTATTGGACGGCTAAATGAAACATTATCTACAGCAGCAGTAACAACCAACCTGTTTGCATGTTTACCGCCACAAATACCGCATGCAATATCCATCCACCTTAATAAATTTCCTCCCATAAGATTATTCATTGAATTTGTATCATTCGGCATAACTATCTGTGTGAAGGTTGTAAACGACTCAGAAACTTTTTTCCCCTGCATTTTTATTTATTTGAATTGTAAAGATAGCCCCATCTCTTATCTTCTCCTTTAGCCCCATCTCTAATCTTCCCCCAAGGGGAAGACGTTACTGTATAGATGTGGGATTTTTTGCAGTTGTTTGTTTCTAAAGTGCATTTGTTTGTTTCCAAATTGCATTTGTTTGTTTCAAAATTGAGTTTGTTTGCTTCCAAATTGAATTTGTTTGATCCCAAATTGAGTTTGTTTGTTTCCAAATTGAGTTTGTTTGTTTCCAAATTGAATTTGTCAGTTCCAAAATTGAGTTTGTTTGCTTCCAAATTGAGTTTGTTTGTTTCCAAATTGAGTTTGTTTGCTTCCAAATTGCATTTGTTTGCTTCCAAATTGGGTTTGTTTGCTATAACAGCTTTTGCGGCTGATATGCAAAAACCAAAAAATACAATTGCACAAAAGAAAGCAAAAACCGCCCAGCTTAGAAATGAGATGAAAACCTGTATACAACATTTAGAAA
>JACMJP010000243.1 GCA_014380545.1 Chitinophagales bacterium
AAACATATTACGAAACGCAAAACATATTTTCATTTTTTTTGCCTTTAAAAAAAGACATTTTACATGTCCGGAATATGTGTTTCTTTTTTCCGGTAAACTGTTCCGTTAAAAATTGCCACTATTGCATTGTGCTGATTAGTAACTGTAACCCTGTATATAGCTGTTTTATTACCAAGGAAATCTTCCTGTGCAACTGCAGTTAGTGTATCGCCTGAAAAGACAGCATTTGGGTAAGCGATAGAAACATCTAATGCAACTGCTACTCTGTTATGTGAATTTGCCGCATAAGCAAAAGCTGTATCAGCAAGACTGAATGTTATACCACCGTGTACGGTACCAACATGGTTTAAGAAATTATCTCTGATCTGTAATACTATTTCGCAATAGCCTTTCTCCACTTTCATAGCCGAAGGATTGAGCCATTGCAGAAATGTATCTTTCGATCGCATTGTGCTTACAATATTTTGTAGTTTTTCATCCATCAGAAAAAGTTATTTTTTTATCAATTTTTCAGAAAATTGTATTGCAGGTGTTGATATCTGCATCACATATATTCCAGACGGCAAATTTGAAACAGGGATAAAAATTAATTCATTGCCTATGTTTTTTCTTTTTATAATTTCATCACCTAAGGCATTCGTCAGAGTTATTTCTGCAGATTGTATATTTTCAGGTAGTTGAATAAATATTTGATCAGAAAATGGATTTGGATAGATTAAAACAGTCTTCTCGTCAGATGCATAAATACTACTCACAACATCCACTATATAATTATAAGAAGTTGTACATCCGTAAAAATAATTTGCGGTTAATGATACATCATATGTTCCTGGTGTTGCATAAATATGCGTTGGAATTTTTTCTGTTGAAGTACTTCCATCACCAAAATCCCATACATAATTATCTGCGTTTAACAAATCGGGAGTGAAAGTAAATTGCATATCTGCAGTTTGTTCTGGAATGAAAGTTATTTCAGGCACTTCAACATAATCTAAATTTATTTGTTCGTCCATCCATGCAAGCCTGTCAATCATATACTGTTTTAATTCAGCAATAAAATAAGAATAATCTGTAACGCCTAATTCCCCCCAGCGGTCAAAATTCCTAACGGCAGCATCTTCCAGGTAAGCAGAACATGAATCAATAAAAACAAAAAAGGAATCAAGGGAAAGTGTAGTTGCTCTCAGGTCAGTATAACGGCAATACACTTCATTTCTCCATTCGGGATCTTCCCGGAATTTACTCCACCAAAAAGGAAAGGGCCAATAATCATGTGTAATTTCCCACACCCAGCCTTCTGTTGCCCAGGGCGCATATCCACGGTCATAGTCCCAGGGAGGCCCGATGTTTAATTGACCTCCGTCAGTAATATTTTCTTTATATAAATATGTACTGCGGCCATAACTGTCATAATTTGTACTGAATTCATTTACGATCATAAAATCAATAAATGATTTCGCAGAAATATAATTTCTGTATCCTGTAATAGAATCTAAAAAATCATCGCCATTTAAAACATCTTCAAAATCATCAACATAATTTTTAATGTATTCCAATTGTTCATCCTGTATGATATCACTTTTAGGATATACCATTTGAAATTCAACATTAAAAGGGCAGGTTGCAGAATTAATTGGCAAATAATCGCTTGTCCAGTCAGGATAATCACCATTAATATTCATTTCAATAATATAACCACCTGTTAAATTATCACCGCTTATTTCTGTTCCAGTTAATGCATCAATATCAACCCGATTCTTATCTTTTTTTATTTTTTCTGTTATCGCATAAATACCCATGTATTCATTATTCAGGATCAGCTCAACAAATTTTGTTCTTGGTGCATATCTGCCCATGCGGCGACTCATTTCATAACTCAGGGCATTCTTCATTAATGTATAATCCAGGTATTCTGCTTTTAAAATAAAATCATTCTCGGAAGGTAATCCGAGCAACACCGTATCAATTTCAATTCCTGAATCATCAATTAAATCGAAATCATAATTTTTTTTCGGATAATAAGGTCCTGTATATCCCTGCAATTCTGTTAGAATTTTTCCTTTGTATGCATATATCGTATCTGTCGGATGATTCATTATTCCGACACCATTATCAATAATATAAAAATTTGCTTCCGTTTTTGGCTCATCATAAATTTCAGCGCCACCCGTATTCATAATTACAATTGGCAAATTACTTTCAGTAAATAAAAAAGGAACTGAAGGCTCATCACCGAATGTGATATTCCAGTCAATTAAAATTCCTTCATCATAGCCATACCAGTCCTGCACAGTTAATTTCCAAATTCCATTCGGGTTCTGCCCGTTATTTATTATTCCCATATCACCAGTGGGCTGATAATCTCCTGTGAAAGGAGGATAACCAACAGCAATTGAATAGGCTGCATTTTCATTAAAGCAGGTATTTTCAAAATTATCTCCATCTCCTCCAACTCCGTTACATAATATTGATGTAGTTCCATCAGGTGCGATAATTTTTATTTCAAGGTCAGCGTCCCATGTGTGCGTTATATTCAGGCAAACACTTTCTAATCCAAAAGTTGTATCAATCATATCGGGCAAACCTGATACTTCAATTTCAAATTCAACAACTCCGCCTGCATCAGGTATAATTGTATTTACTATTGAAGAAAATGTTTGAGAAAAAATGATTTGCGTAATAAGTAATAAACAAAAAAGTGTGAAATTTCCGAGCATGTTTAGAAATTGTAAAGACAATATTAATGAGAAATTAATAAGGAGACGATAATAGTAAACGGAGTGTTGTAAACAAAAACAGGATTTCATTATGTAATGAAACCCTGTTTTAAAATCTTAACTCTTAGTTCTTAATTCTTAGCTCTATTTCTAATCTTTCTTCTCATTACCATCTCTTATTTCATCCGGTGCTTCATCCACTTTTATTTCATCCGGCGTTTCTGAATTGATATTAAACGTATCGCT
>JACMJP010000244.1 GCA_014380545.1 Chitinophagales bacterium
AAGGGATGGTGTTCTGCTCTGCCTTTTTTATTCGGGCCGCTTATGTATTTATATTTAATGAATATTAAAAACGGAGAATTACCTGCAAAATATAGTTTGCACTTTATACCCTTTGCTGTGCATTTTACATACATGATTCCTTTTATTTATTGGTTTACAACTGGTCCTGATGTAGTTGCACAATCTAACCTTCCTGCCAATGTGTATTTGCAGGATAAAATTTATCGCCACACCGACACAGTTATTTTCTTTTTCAAAGTATTTAATAGCATGCAATTTTTTAGCATGCTTGTCTATTCCGTTCTGCTGATTCGTTTTCTTCTGAAAGAAAAAAAGGATACAAATAAGCAGGATGTAAAGCACAGGTGGTACTTTAAAAATATTTTATGCTATACCTTGTTTGCTGTTTCTTTTAGCTTCTATTGGATAGGTCTCTGGCTTGGAATATTGCCCGATGGATTTGATTATATTGTTTCTGCTCTCATGACTATTTGTATTTATCTTATTGGTTACAGCGCCTTCAGGCAACCGGATCATTTATTTGAAAAAAGAAACGGCAAACAGAAAAAGAATTACAGTACAGAACTTAAAAAAGAGCATACAAATAAGTTATTGCAATTACTGGAAAATGAAAAACCCTGGACAGATAGCGAAATAAGTCTTCAAAAACTTGCTGACATGCTTAATATTTCTTCTCATGAACTTTCATTTATCATAAATACATCCTTAAACAAAAATTTTGCTGACCTGATGCATGAATACCGGATAAGGGAAGCATGCCGCTTACTTGCAGATAAATCTTACTATGACACTAAAATTCTATCTGTAGCATTTGATGTGGGTTATACAAATAAGGCTACATTTAATGCTGCATTTAAAAAGTTTATAGGTGTTTCTCCGAGCATTTATAAAATGATGCTACAAAATAATGAGGTGAGGGAAATTTTGAGCTAAATCAGTTTGTAAATTTTAATTTTAGAATTATGACTCATATATTTCAGATTATTTTCTCAGCAAACCGATATCAGTGAAAAAAATCAAATTCAAATTTTGCAGATCATTTACTCTGATCATTTCTACATTTTTATTACAAACCGGTTTCTCTCAGAATAATATTCACATTAATAAGTTGCAATTGGACTCTCTGCTTGCATCAACTCACAAAAATGAAAGGAGCCCGGGTTATGGTTTAATAATTATTCATAAAGGTGAAATAGCTTACGCACACTCAACTGGAATGGCCAATATTAAAGAAAATATACCAATTGGATTAAATACACAATTTAATATTGGTTCGGTAACAAAACAATTTACAGCAATGTGTATTTTGTTATTAGAGGAAACAGGAAAATTAAAGTGCACGGACGAAATTCACATTTATTTACCCGAACTTCCTGATTATGGCTATCCAATTACTATCAATCATTTATTAAGTCATACAAGCGGCATCAGGGATTATCTTGAGGTAATGTCTCTCATTAATAAAAGCAGTGAAAAGAATTTGAGTAATGAACGCATGATCTCTTATCAGCACAATCTCACTGAATTAAATTTCCCGCCGGGTGAAAGATTTACTTATTCAAATACTGGATATATGCTACTTGTAAAAATAATAGAAAGAGCCAGTGGAAAAAGTTATGCAGAATATGCTGAAGAAAATATTTTCACTCCATTGGGTATGAATAATACCTATATCGAACCAGAAAGGAAACAGAAATTACATGATGGAACAAAATCATATAGAGTTAAAGCTCAAAAAATAAAAGCAGCCAAAGTTTACAGCGATGCACTTGGAGCAACGGGAGTAAACTCAACATTGCATGACATGCATTTATGGGATCAGAATTTCAAACATAACATTCTGGGAAAGAAAAGTAAGGAACTAATCAAAAAGATGGAGACAACTTTCTTATTAAACAATGGAACACACTGTAATTATGCTTTAGGCTTAGTTATTAAAAATTATAGGGGATATCAAACAATAGAACATGCAGGGGGATGGACTGAATATTTAACGCAATACAGAAGATTTCCTTCAGAAGATGTGTCAGTTATTGTAGCATCAAATACTACCTCAGTTTCGCCTTTTAATCTTTGTGATAAGATATGTAATGTTATCTTAAAAAATATTTCTATCGGAAAAGAACAAATAAAAAATAATGCATATTTGCCATCACCGGTTTTATCAGGAACATATTTATCAGAAGATAACTTTCTTAATTATGTTGTACAGAATGATACAGATATTCATCTCATCAATAAATATGGCAATAGCAAAACACAATATCGTTTAACGTATGTGCAATCAAAAGGAGATTCTGTAATTGAATATATTGACAGTACAAACAATATCGTAACATTTTATATTGCTTCTGATACAGCTTCATCCATATTATGGTCTGGTAATTACTATTTTGTTTACCCGAGAGCTTATGCAAGAGTACAAACAAACAACACACATACGATAAATCAATTCACAGGAAAGTATTATTCAGAAGAATTTGAACGGAACATAAAAATTAAATACCACAAAAAAAAAGAATCGCTATTCATTCATCCATTCCCGTTTATTTCCTATCAGCTAGTTCCGGTAGGTTATTCTATTTTCTCAGTAGCAAACGAAAAACATATTATTCGCTTTCAAAATAATACCCTAATCGCAGGGGACGATTGGATATATAATTTTAAATTTAATAAAATAAAATAAAATTATCTTTACAAAGGCCAACTCATCGGCACACAGAAATAAATTATTACCATTAATAAAATAGTCAGTATGCCTCCCACTTTCACAAAATCTTTGAATTTATATTTACCCGGGCCGTATACAAGAATACAACTCGGCTCAAATGGGGTAATTAAAGAAACAGATGCACTTAACATTACGGCAACAGCGAATGTCATTGGGTTTACACCA
>JACMJP010000245.1 GCA_014380545.1 Chitinophagales bacterium
CCAAATAGATTGGAAATTGACCTGGGATTTATTGATGCAGGTTGGTATGATGGTTTTAAAGGTACACTCATGTACCATTGGGTAAAAAATATTGATGGAGGATTAAACTGGTATCTTGGTGCAGGTGGTTCTTTAGGTGCATGGGATGTTGATAATGATAAGCCAGGAAATGATGAAAACCATGATGATGGCGTTTTTTTAGATGCAAATGCTCAACTTGGTATAGAATATAATTTTACTATTCCATTGCAATTAAGTTTAGACGCAAGACCTGAATTCGGTTTAATAAATGATGATTTCGATTTTGGATACGGATTGGGTATTCGTTTTACTTTTTAATACTCAAATTAAGAATGTAACATTAATTTCTTTTTTATAAGTTTCATAATGTCGGAGGTGTGCTTATTAATAACGGTTTATATTTAAAGCACACCTTTATTTTTATGGTTTATAAATTTTTTATAATAATACCTCATTCTATCTATTAGTATTGATAAAATATATTCTTCAAAACTTTTTTTCCCTTTATATTTGGCAGTTAAATAAATCAATTTTTCTGCATCATGCTTTCAAACAAAGAAGTATCTAAAATTTTTAAGTTAATGGCAGACCTGATGGAACTGCACAACGAAAACGCTTTTAAGGCAAAAAGCTATGCAAATTCTGCTTTTCAAATTGGAAGAGTTGAAGGTAGTGTTATGCAAATGAATTTGCAGCAATTAGAAAATACACCCGGAATAGGAAAATCTGTTGCTTCAAAAATTATTGAACTGCAACAAACTGGCACAATGCAGGTGTTGGAAAATCTTATGCAATTAACACCTGCGGGTGTGCTGGAGATTATGCATATAAAAGGGTTAGGCGCAAAAAAGGTTGCGGTAATCTGGAAGGAACTAAATATTGAAAGTGTTGGCGAATTATTGTACGCATGTTATGAGAACAGGCTGAGTAAATTAAAAGGCTTCGGCGAAAAAACACAGCAAAGCGTAATTGCTTCAATTGAATATTATCAAAGTAACTTAGGCAAATTCCATTTTGCAACAGTCGCAGTTGAAGCAAATGCAATGGTTGAAATGCTAAAGGAAAAATTGCAAATAGATAAAGTGAGTTTATGCGGCGATGTAAGAAGGATGACGAACATTCTTGATAATATTGAGATAATTATTCCAGCAGGAAAAGAGGTAGTAAATAAACTTGAGCCTGTAAATTTCTTTGAAATTGAAAAAATAGAGGACGACTTTATTATTGGAAAATCATATGGCAGAATGCCATGTAAAATATATTTTTCAAATGCTGAAAATTTTTATTATGATTTGTTTGTTCTCACCGGAAGCAGTGATCATGTTAATAAAATAACTACCCAAATTAAAAACCAGCAATTTCAATTTCAATCTGAGGAGGATATTTATAAAATGGCAGGTGTAAATTATATATTACCTGAACTGAGGGAAGGCGGAATTAATTTAGAAACCATAAAAAATAATGCTTTGGTTTCTGATGCCGATATAAAAGGAGTTGTGCATAATCATAGCACATGGAGTGATGGAAAAAATACTATAGAGCAAATGGCGCAGGCATGTATTAATTCAGGATATGAATATTTTGTTATTTCAGACCATTCAAAAACTGCGGTATATGCCGGAGGCCTAAAAGCGGAAGATGTTTTAAGGCAGCATTCGGAAATTGATGATCTAAATAATAAGCTCAGACCGTTTAAAATATTTAAAAGCATCGAATCAGATATATTAAATGACGGAAGTTTGGATTATGATGAATCTATTCTGAAACAATTCGATCTTGTTATTGCAAGTGTGCATTCAAATTTAAAAATGGATGAAGAAAAAGCAACAAAGAGACTATTAAAAACAATTGAAAACCCATACACAACCATCTTAGGGCATATGACAGGGCGTTTATTATTAAGTCGTCCCGGGTATCCAATCGATCATAAAAAAATAATTGAAGCATGTGCCGCAAATCTTGTCATCATTGAAATAAATGCAAATCCTTATCGCCTCGATATAGATCATACTTGGATTCCTTTTGCAATGGAAAAAGGAGTGATGATCTCAATAAATCCAGATGCACATAGCATTGAAGGAATAAATGATATTCATTGGGGAATTATTTCTGCAAGAAAAGGTGCACTCACAAAAACGATGACCTGGAATGCAATGTCTTTATCAGAAATTGAAATATGGTTAAGGGAAAGGAAAATAAAAAAGGGAATTTAATTACTCTATTATTAGTTTTGCCTTTTCGATGAAAAATTACCTCTCGCTAATAAAATTTTCGCATACAATTTTCGCATTGCCGTTTGCTATCATTGGTTTTTGTTTGGGTATTTCAACATCCGGAAATAAATTTCAGTGGATGGATCTGTTGCTGGTTCTCTGTTGTATGTTATTCGCCAGAAGCGCTGCAATGGCTTTTAACAGGTATATTGACAGTGAAATTGATAAACAAAATATCCGCACGGCAAACCGTGAAATCCCGGCAGGTGTTTTATCAAAACAAAAAGTTTTATTTTTTGTACTGTTAAATTGTGCTGGATTTATTATTGCAGCAGGCTTATTAAATAAATTGTGTTTATATCTATCACCTGTTGCATTAGCCGTAATTCTTGGATATAGTTATACAAAAAGATTTACCTGGTTATGCCATTTTATTCTTGGTGTAGGTTTATCGCTTGCGCCCGTAGGGGCTTATATTGCAGTTACTGAATATTTCGCTTTATTACCAATATTATTTTCTGTTATTGTTTTTACATGGGTGAGCGGTTTTGATATTATTTATGCGTTACAGGACGAAGAATTTGATAAAGAAAAAAGTTTATTTTCTGTGCCTGCTGCAATAGGGAAAAAAAAAGCATTAATAGTTTCAGCAATTGTACATCTTACAACCGCATTATTATTATTTGTGGTCGGTCTGGTCGGAAAATTCGGTACTATTTATTGGATTGGAGCAGGATTCTTTACCGGAATGTTAATTTACCAGCACCTGCTTGTGAAACCGCATGATTTAAGTAAAGTAAACCTTGCTTTTTTTACAACGAACGGAATTGCAAGTGTTATTTTTGGAATACTTGTGATCTCAGACTTGTTTTTATTTTAAATATGGGAAGAATTTTAGCAATAGATTATGGCGCAAAAAGAGTTGGGCTTGCAGTTACAGATACATTGCAGATGAGTGCAAATGGTTTAGATACAATAGTGGAAAATAAAACAATAGATTTTTTAAAAAAATATATTGCTGAAAATGAAGTGGAAAAAATAATAATAGGATTCCCGGCAAATCTTGATGGAACAGATACACATGCTACTCAATTAGTGAGGAATTTTATTGTTCATCTTCAGAAGACATTTCCCGGGATTCCGGTGATAAAAAGGGATGAAGCATACACATCTAAGATGGCGGTGAGAGCATTAATAGATAGTGGAATGAAAAAAATGGAACGCCGCAAAAAAGAGAATATAGATAAAATGAGTGCTGTATTAATTTTGCAGGAATATTTACAAAGTTTATAAGAAATGATTTTACCAATAGTTGCTTACGGAAACCCGGTATTGAAGAAAGTTTCAAAAGAAATTGATCAGGATTACCTGAAACTAAAAGAACTTATCGCAAATATGTGGGAAACGATGTACAACGGAAGAGGAGTTGGGCTTGCTGCACCACAAATTGGTCTTCCTATCCGTTTATTTATAGTGGATAGTTTACAGCTTATAAACGAAAATGAAAAAAATGATGATGAAGAAGAAAAATATAAATTGAAATTCGGAATTAAAAAAGTATTTATTAATCCCACAATAATAGAAGAAAAAGGCCCTGCATGGCAGTATGAGGAGGGGTGCCTGAGTATTCCGGATGTGAGAGTGAAAATAAACCGCAAAGAAATTGTGCATATCAAATATTTTGATGAGAATTTTCTTGAGCATATTGAAATTTATGATGGAATGAATGCCCGCATTATTCAGCATGAATATGATCATATTCAGGGTATTTTATTAACCGATCATATGACCCCGCTAAAAAGAAGTTTGATAAAGGGAAAACTGGAAAATATTTCAAAAGGGAAGATTGATGTGAAATATAAAATGAAGTTCAGCTCCGGAAAATAAATCTAGTGTCTAATCTTTGATTCTTATCTATTAGTTCTTGTCTTTCTTCTTAAAATCCCCTCGTTTCCAGGCTTCAAAAAACTCTATCCAATTAAAAATATTCAAAACGGTGATTGGTGCGTTCTGTCCGGCATAATAAATTTTTTGTGCAAGTTGTTTAGTCTGATAATCAGCATTCATGTCACCATCATTTGCCAGGGCTAAACCCATTTCCTTCAGCATTTCATTTTCAAGGTTTTTTCTTGCTAACTCATAATCGTCATCAGGTATATCTGCTGTTAGAAACGCATCTTTAAACTCTTCTTTTGAGGGCCAGGGGTAGATAATTGTTTCAGCAAGAAAAATGGTGTCAATGGGCATTAGCTGAATAATTGAGTAGCGTTCATCAGTAAGATCTTTGGGTATAATATATCTCT
Organism: Chitinophagales bacterium; assembly: GCA_014380545.1. GTDB lineage: Bacteria > Bacteroidota > Bacteroidia > Chitinophagales > BACL12 > JACMJP01. The sequence continues at coordinate 4,538 of JACMJP010000245.1, forward strand.
GCTTTTTAAACCCAATACTGGAAAACATAATTGTATCTCCCGTTTCTGCAGCAAATGAAAAAAATCCTTTAAAGTTGCTTAATGTTCCCCTGCCTGAAGTTTTTTCATAAATAAATACATTCGGAATTGCCATTAAACTATCACTTGTCATTATAATTCCTGTAAATTGAATTACTCTTTTATCCTGGGCAAAAAGCTGCACAGATAGAAGAACAAAAAGGAAAAGCCCGGCTAATTTTTTTAAGAATAATATATGCACGGGAGCAAAAATAGTGTATGTTTAAATAGAAGTGTCTTTTAGAACGAAAGCAGAATAAATTTATATAAAAGAAATTAATGATTGAAAGTGCTGATGCCTCTTGGGTTTGTTGTAATAAATAGTGCATTTTTTAAAGCCGGGGAAGAATATCCTGAATTATAAGGATCGCTATGATATGTTACAGTCTCGAAACTTCCGGAAGGTTCTGTTATATTTTGTTTTTCAAACTGGATGTACTCTGAAGGGGAAAAAGTATAAGCATCTGCCATCAGAATTCTTGCTGCAGTGTGAACTACAATAACTGCTATAATCGCTATTGAACCGTAAAACTTTTTCATAATACTTTCTTTAAGATTAATTGATGATGCCAAGTTATCCCTATAACTAAGGCACCACAAATACTAATTTGGGGCTGTATCAGGTCGTTTTTTTAGGTATTTTTATGTCATAGAAAAGCAACAACTCAGCAATAGCAATTGTTTCAAAGCATAGTTCGTATTTTTTTAAAGACAGAAAGAGGTGTTTATCGGAATTTCGTCATTTAAACTTCATAAAAAAATAAAGCCTCCCATTTTTGGAAGGCTTTAAAAGTTTATAATTTTTAGTTACTAATCTACTACCTTGATCTTTTTTACAATTTTTTCACCGCCTGATTCGAATCCTACAAAGTAAATCCCCTGCTCAAGAGCAGCAATATCTATATAATTTTCTTTGTTGCTTATTGAAATAGAATATACTGTTTGCCCAACCAGATTTATAAAGCTGACATTTACCGGATACTCTTCAATTAATTTCACGATTAAAAACTCACTTGCCGGATTTGGGTAAATATTTAGTACTATTTCAGATAAACTCCTTGGATCTGCCTCAATAGACCCCTTGATATGACCTGATACACTAGTATCATCAGTTTCAAAACTTTCTGATCCTGTATTTAATGCAGGTGAGCTTGGAATGGAGGTGCCAAAATCTGAAAAGTCAGAAATATCATCAGGCTGAACACCATTTAAATTATCAAGTTCAGGATTAGCTTCGTCTTCTGCCCTTGTGCGATATCCGCTTTGCGCATAAGATTGTATTCCTGCAAGAACTAAAACAATGAGTAATAATTTTTTCATGCTAATAGGTTTTGAGTTTAATTACTGAATTACAATGCTAAATTATTTTCAGATTTAACGCTTTTTAAATACAATTTTTAACGCTTATCGGTTCTATAAAGTTGCTGAAACAATTGCCATATTTTTCAAAATCATGATTTTCAATATTTTAAGCTAATGTTTAATTGCGACTTCAAAACCTTTATCGGTTTTAAAATAGCTTACTGTGAATGTTATCAGCAATCATTCTTAAATTTAGCCCATTATCTTAATCTAAACAAATAAAATTATAAACCGGCGGCAAGAGGAACATTATGTTTCAAAATAAATCCATCGCAATACTTCGCACATTCACTCAACAGGAAATGAGGCAGTTTGATGAATTTTTGCGTTCACCATTCTTTAATAAAAACCAAACCATTGTTCAGTTATTTGAAAAAATAAAACCGTTTTACCCTGCATTTGAGACAAATGAACTCGAACGGAATAATCTTTATAAGCTTATTTATGGCAATGAGAATTATGAGGAACAAAAACTCCGTTACCTCATGACGGATCTCACCAAGCAGCTTGAAGAATATTTATGTTATAAGGCAATATCCAATGAGGAATTATTCAAGATGCATTTATTATTATATACGTATCGCATCAGGAAATTGGAAAGACCATTTTTCAGTACTGTAAAACTTGCTGAAAAAATGCTTGAAGATTGGCCCCGCAGAGATGTGAGTCATGCATTTTATGAATATTTGATAGAAGAAGATAAATATAAATATGCAAGCGACCAAAAAGAACATCTCTCAAAATCAAATCTGCAAAAAGTAGTTGATGATCTGGATAAATATTTTATCCTTAATAAAATGCGATATAGTGCTGAGATCATCAATAATAAAAATGTTGTTGCAATTAACTATAAGCTGTTTCTCTACGAAGAGATTATGAACCATTTGCGCATCAACCCGCTGGATCATGTTCCTGCAGCTAAAGTGTATTATACAATCATTCTCACATTGATTGAACCTGATAACAAACAGCATTATAATGCCCTGTTGTTATTACTGGAAGAACATAAAAATATTTTTTCGAAGGAAGAATTATTTGATATGTATGTATTTGCGAAAAATTTCTGTATCCGTAAAATTAATCAGGGATATACGGATTATATCAGGGATCTTTTTGAATTGTATAAAATAATCTTAAATAACAAGATCATTTTCAGAGATAATTCTTTATCACAATTCGATTATAAGAATATTGTGTATCTGGGTCTGAGAGTAGAGGAAATGGATTGGGTGAAAAGTTTTATTATTAAGTACAATGACTATCTGGACCCAAAATACAGAAATAATGCTTACACATATAATCTTGCAAGCTATTATTATTTTATGAAAAACTATGATGAAGCATTAACCTTGCTCCGTTCTGTTGAGTTCACAGATATTTATTATCATCTTGATTCAAAATCTTTGTTATTGAAAATTTATTATGATCAAAATGAAACAGAAGCATTCTTTTCCTTAGTTGAAGCTTTCAAGGTTTACATTAAACGAAATAATCTGATCCCCACTTCTCAAAAGAACAGTTATTATAATATGATAAAATTTGTAAGTAAATTGTTTAAATGGAAGCTGAACCCCAAAAATACGCTCTCTCACATAGAAGAAGAAATAGAAAACACAAAGCCACTTGCTGATATAAACTGGATACGAAAAAAACTGGAAGAATCAAAAAAGACGGAAGAAAAATTATCGGGTACCTGGCGCAAGAGATAAAGTACAGCAGAGGTAATAATCTCATTCTTTGGCAATTTATATCTGCCATTATTCTCATAATATTTATAAAACATCAACTCAAATTCTAAAGCCTGCCTGCGAATAATTAATTTTGCATCTGCCTGCGGTAGGCAGGTGTAAAATAAAAGGACTTACAAGTGGAACTCAGAACTAATTCGCACGACACATTTGCCAAACGTCATATTGGACCAGGGCGGGATGATGTTACGGCAATGTTAAATGAAATAGGCATCTCTTCTTTCGATCAATTAATTGACGAAACAATTCCCGCAAATATCAGGTTGCAAAAAAAATTAAAATTAAGCGATGCTTTAACTGAATACCAATATTTGGATCACATAAAAAAGAAAGCTGCCAAAAATAAAGTTTACAGGAATTATATCGGTCTTGGATATTACAATACTATTACACCATCTGTTATCCGTCGGAATATTTTAGAAAACCCAGGCTGGTACACTCAGTATACTCCTTACCAAGCTGAAATTGCACAGGGAAGATTAGAAGCGTTATTAAATTTTCAAACAATGGTGAGCGACCTCACAGGTTTGGAAATTGCCAATGCAAGCTTATTAGATGAAGGAACTGCTGCTGCGGAGGCAATGATCATGTTCTTCCACCATAAAAACAAAAAGGATATCGCCCATAATAAATTTTTTGTAAGTGAACATTGTTTTCCCCAAACAATTGATATTTTAAAAACAAAAGCAGAACCACTCGGTATTGAATTAATTATTGGCAACCACGAGACGGTTGAATTAAATGAAAATTATTTCGGTGCATTATTACAATACCCTGCAGGTAACGGAAATCTTTTTGATTATACAGATTTTATTTCTGCAGCACACGGCAAAAATGTTTATATAACACTTGCTGCGGATATTTTAGCGCTTGCAATCATTAAATCACCAGGCGAATTAGGTGCTGATTGTGCTATAGGAAATACACAGCGGTTTGGTGTGCCGATGGGTTATGGTGGTCCGCATGCAGCATATTTCGCAACAAGAGAGGAATTTAAGAGAGTTATTCCTGGGAGGATCATTGGTGTTAGTGTTGACAGAGATAACCGCCCTGCTTTGCGCATGGCTTTGCAGACAAGAGAACAACATATAAGAAGAGAAAAAGCAACATCAAATATTTGTACCGCACAGGCATTACTTGCAATTATGGCTGGCATGTATGCTGCATATCACGGGCCTAATGGCATTAAAACAATTGCAGAAAAAACACATACACTTACATGCTTATTAAATGATGGATTAATTAAATTAGGTTACGAACAAACAAATATTACTTTTTTTGATACACTCCATATTAAAGCAGGAAATCTATCAGGTATTATTCACCAGCATGCAATTGCCAAGCATATTAATTTCTATTATCCTACAACAACTGAAATTCAAATTACAATAGATGAAACAACAGATGTGAAGGATATAAAAGATATTTTATGTGTTTTTGCAGAAGCTAAAGGAAATATGAACGGAGGTTCTATAGAATTAAATTCTATTCATAATATTTCACCAAAAATAAATGCTGAACGCATAACAAATTATTTAACCCATCCTGTATTTAATTTATATCACAGTGAAAGTGAAATGATGCG
>JACMJP010000246.1 GCA_014380545.1 Chitinophagales bacterium
GCAGCTGAATATCTTATTAAGGAAAAATATACGGCTAATGATAAACTTGCAATACAGGGAAGAAGTAATGGTGGTTTATTAGTTGGTGCATGTATGACACAAAGACCAGATCTTTTTGCAGTTGCACTGCCCGGAGTTGGAGTATTGGATATGATGCGTTATCATAAATTTACTGTAGGCTGGGGCTGGGCGGTTGAATATGGCAGCAGCGATAATGCAGATCAGTATGCTTATTTAAAACAATATTCTCCACTGCACAATTTAAAAGAAGGAACAAAATACCCCGCAACATTTATAACCACTGCAGATCATGATGACAGAGTTGTTCCTGCACATTCATTTAAATATGCTGCTGCATTACAAGCAGCACAGGGCGGAGATGACCCATGTTTAATTCGCATTGATGTGCAGGCAGGACACGGCGCAGGAAAACCGCTCACAAAAATTATTGATGAAGATGCCGACTGGATGAGTTTTATGATGTGGAACAGCGGAATAAAATATTTAACGATAAGCGATAAGCCGTAAAAAAATATTCTATTGTATTTATAAAAAGGTTAGCGAAAGCTGACCTTTTTATTTTTATCAGGTATTAAAATTATTTAATCAGGAATGGGGGTAAAAATTTCTCAAAAATATTATATGTTGAATTTCATTTTTTTCTTAAAAGACTTATTTCTACATTTAACTCACCTAAAGCTACTGCCTATGACCAAGTATGTACTTTTTAAGTATTCTTCCCTTTTTTCACACACCATTTATAAAAAGCCACACGATGTAAAAATGTATTGCAATAAATAATTTTCAGTTCACTTAAATAAACAGGAGCGTATGAAAAAATACTTCCCTTTTTCGGTGACCCTGAAAATACATGCGGGCATTTTTTCACTTGTATTTAATCTGTTGTGCTTTCAACATGCAGCTGCACAAATTGATGCTACTGCAGGTTCCACTGCTATAGAATTGGCTGAAGCAATTGCAGGAACAGGAATAGACATCAGCGGAGCAACTGCTACCTGCCATAACAATGGCAAAGGCATATTTGAATGTATTGATTGCAATGTTGGGATAGACAGTGGTATTGTACTCACAAGTGGGAAAGCTATTCTGGTGGAAGGTCCAAACGATCTCGGTTCAGAGGGTTTTATTACAAGTTATGCGGGAGATGCCAATCTTGATGAACTTCCGGGTGTTTCTACAACGTATGATGCCTGTGTGCTTGAATTTGATCTTGTTCCTATTTCTGATACCATCACTTTTGATTATGTTTTCGGTAGCGAAGAATATCTTGAATATGTTGGTTTTACATTTAATGATGTATTTGCTTTTTTCATTTCAGGACCCGGAATTACAGGAACTAAAAACATAGCTCTTGTGCCGGGAAGTTCTGTTCCTGTAAGTATAGCAACAATAAATACCACATGGAACCCAACGTATTATAATGATAATGGAACAGGATATACACTTCCTTACAGCGGCGATAATTATTACATACAATACGATGGATTCACCGATGTTTTGCAAGCAAAAAGTGCAGTAATTCCCTGTGAAACCTACCATTTAAAATTAGCAGTTGCTGATGTTTACGATCAAGTTTATGATTCCGGTGTATTTATTAAAGCGAACAGTCTTAATGCAAATATGGACTTTACTGTGGGTGGTGTTTTATTTTCATCAGGTGATACCGTGTATGTTGCTCCGGGAGTGCCTGTAGACCTTGAAGTATTCGGGCCGGCAGGATTTACTTTTTTCTGGTCGCCACCTGCAGGATTAACAACAACAACCGGAAGCACAACTTCAGCTACTATTTACTCTGCAACTACTTACACCATTATTGCAACAGATTGTGGAACATTTACCGGAACTATAACTCTTATTCCTGATCCTTTAGTATTGTCTGTTGAGCTAAGTTATTTTAATGCTTTATGTACAGATGAAAATATTATTGTGAACTGGAATACATCAAGCGAAATAAATTTAAAAGAATTTATTCTAGAAAAAAGTATGGATGCAGAAAATTATTCTGCAATTACAACAATTCCTGCTGAAGGTTTTAGTAGTGATATAATTCAATATTTTTGGATTGATGAAGATATTAATTCCCAATCTTCATATTACAGGTTAAAACAGGTTGATAATAATAACGGAGAAAAATATTCTGAAACAATACATATTGATTGTGGTGTAAATACAAATACTTTCGAAATATATACTGCATCCATTAAGGATGATATTTTATTTCTTTCTGCAAATGTTCCTGCTGACGCTGCTTATATAATATGTTTATATGATGCAACTGGGAGAAATATTTTTCAGCATCAAATTGAATTAATAAAAGGATCAAACAAAATAGAAATAAATTGTAATTTATTTCTACCTGATGAATTTTATATTACAACAATTACAGATAACGATAAAATAAGTTGCTTAACAAAGCCAGTAATAAAAATGAAGTAATATATCCTTAACATCTGCTTCAGAAATATTTTACATCTTTCAAAAAAACCTCAAATATTTTTTGCTATTATCAGAAATTAGTTACCTTTCGTATCCTTAAACTAAAAAGCGTATGAAAATTAAAAATTTACTCCTCATTTCCATGATTGCATGTTCTGCATTAACAATTTCAGCACAAACCGTTGGCGACAATACCTTTCTTCAATCAGATTATGTTGAAGTAGGTATAAACAAAGGCGGTGTGTATGTATCTGATGCAAATGCACCGGAAACATATCATTCACAAATTTTAGTTACCACAACATGGTTCATTGATTCTTCAACCATTGATACTGTAACTTACACTTACGACTATGAATGGTGGAGCTATCATGATAGCTGTACTTGTTATATGATTGACAGCGTAACAACGGAAACCTATACTTATGTAACATGGAGCTACCTCATTGACTCTTCAACAATTGATACCATAACTTACACTTATGATTACGAATGGTGGAGCTATCATGATAGTTGTGCATGCTGGATGGTTGACAGCGTTACAGAAGAAAGTTATACGTATGTGTACTTTGAATATGTAACTGCAAGTGATACATTACCATCACCACTGGGTATGATTTACGATTCTGATATGGACGGATGGGATGCTGGTGATCCAACAGAATTCTGGGGAGATGTTTCTTTACCGGGTTCTCCCGAAGAAGGATTCGGACTTGAAATAGACGGCAACTCCTATTATAATGCCTCGCAATATTTATGGCTTAATGATGTTGACGGAGATTTTACAGGATATGATGATACAGGTGACACTACAAGAGCAACATGGGAAGGGGATGTTGCCGGATTACATGTAAAACAGGAAACATTAGTGCCTGATGGAAAATTGTATTTCTATACAAGACTTACTTTAACAAACACAACCGGTTCTGATCTTTCTGATGTGTATTATTTAAGAAATGTAGATCCTGACCAGGAACAACCATGGAGCTGGGATTTCGTTACGGACAATGTTGTTATTTATAATAATCCTGCTGATGCGCAATGCCTTGTTTCAGCAGAAGGAAATAGCATAGGTGGAAATTACGCCATGTACGGAACAAGAGATGAAAGAGGAAGAGTTTCTTATGGTGCCTTCTTTACCTCAGATGCAAATCCTGTTTCTGATGCATGGAATGGTGTTTCTCCATTTAATGCAAGTGGCGACCAGGTTGGTGATATTGCAATACAGGTTTCATTTAAAGTAGATGAGCTTTTAGCAAGCGAAAGCGCAACATTTACATTCGCTTATATTTTCAGTGCCGATTCAGCAGTAATTGAAGAAGCATTGGAAGGAACTAAAATGGTTCCGGTTATAGAAGAATGTTTGTCAGCAACTTATTTTGTTGCGGATGATATAACTGAAACATCAGCAAATATTTCATGGACTGCAGGTTCAGCAGATTATCTTGTTGAATGGAGAAAAGTTAGTACTGCTGACTGGACAGGAGTTGTTACAACAGATGTAAATCATGTAATTGAAGGATTGGAAGCATGTACGTATTATAACTATAGAGTTACAACACTCTGCGGCGATATGATACCTTCTGATGCAGGAACATTTAAAACTGTTTGTGCAACTGCGATAGAAGATGTTGCAGTGCTTTCAACTAATATTTATCCGAACCCGACAACAGATAATTTTACAATTACAATTGCACAACCTGCAGTAGCTGATGCAACAATTACAATTGCTGATGCACTTGGAAGAGTGATATATGAAAAAACTGTGAGCGGAAATAATGCTTATACAGAAAATATTTCTTTAAGCACTATTGCTTCAGGAATTTATACTGTAAAAGTTGTAAGCGGAAATAATACTTCTTCTACTAATCTTGTTATTGAATAAATATTAATTATAAAATGTGAAAAGCCCGGTAAGTTTTACCGGGCTTTTTTGTGGAAGAAATTTCTTGGTAAAAAAATATTAACCCGCATTATTTAAATTATTAAAAAGATTTTCTTTATGGAAGGAAGCAAAACTTTATGCTGTTATTTAA
>JACMJP010000247.1 GCA_014380545.1 Chitinophagales bacterium
AATTCATCACTTTGTAATTGATATTCAAATTTTTTAATGCCGGGTTGGGTTGCTAAGGCGGCATTAATTACTGTTTGCTCATCCGGGATTTCTTCATTCAGCAATCTTTCAAATGCGTTTATGTCTGCATACACAATTTTAATTTGTTGTGTTGGCTCTATTTGTAATAAATTTTTCAGATCGAGATATGCAAGGTTTACAGCATTTTTTGCATTTACTAAATTCACTTCATCAGCTGCAATTTGCGCTTCAAGCGATAAAAGATTTCCTTCAGGAATATTTCCGGTTGCAACCAATTTTTTTGCATCGCTGAGTTGTTGTGTTGAAATAGTCTTTTTTTGTTCTGCAATTCTTATCTGCTCTTCTGCAAATAATATCTGTAAATATCCGGATACAACATACAATTTAATATTATCAACTAATGATTCCTGTTCCAGTTTTGCCCTTTCATAATCAAATTCTGTTTTTTTAATTGTATTTCCTTTAATGCCCCCTTCATATAAACTTAATTCAGATGAAAGACTGTAAGTATTTGTTTGCAAAGATTGATTTACGAATTGATACGTTGAATAATCTAAACTCCTTCCGTAATTCAGATAATAGTTTGTATTAAAATTTAAATTGGGAAGCAATGTAAGCCTGCTTTGTCTCACTGCATTTTCTCCGAGCTGCACACCAGCCTGCCCCTGCCTTATCTGCAAATTATTTTGGACCGCAGTTTCTATCGATTGCTGCAATGTCATTTGTGTTACCTGCGAAAAAATATGCGAAATACTGAGAAGTATTATACTGAATAGAAAAAAGGTTTTTTTCATAGCTGCACCAAAATTAGAGTAAAGATAAGAGTTGCAAAAAATATATGTCGAAATAAAACAATTGTTTGTCGAATATAGGAGCGATTTGGTTACAGGTTTATTGCGTATTGTTAAAAAACTTTTTCAAACAACAATGGCATTCTGCGTAATTTTATCCCGATGAATTTTTTGGATGAATTAAATGAAGTGCAGCGGCAGGCTGTAATGCAAAAAGACGGACCGGTGATGATCATCGCCGGACCTGGTTCGGGGAAAACCCGGGTGCTCACATATCGCATTGCATATTTAATGGCGCAAGGTATAGACCCTTTCAGAATACTTGCGCTCACTTTTACGAATAAAGCTGCCCGTGAAATGAAAAACCGTATAGAAAATTTGCATGGTAGCGATGCAAGAAGTTTATGGATGGGAACATTTCATAGTGTATTTGCAAGAATATTAAGAAGCGAAGCGGATAAGCTGGGGTATCAAAATAATTTCACAATTTATGATACGGATGATGCAAAAAATCTATTAAAAAGTATCGTAAAAGAAATGGGTCTGAATGATAAACTCTACAAACCCGGATATACTTTATATAGAATTTCCCTTGCTAAAAATAATCTGATCGATGCAAATGCGTATGCAAATAATATTGATCTGACAAGTGAAGATGAAGCTAATGGAAGGCCGAAGATGAGTGAAGTGTATAAACAATATGCAAAACGTTGTTTCCGTGCCGGCGCCATGGATTTTGATGACCTCTTATTAAAAACACATGAATTATTGGAGCGTTTTCCCGATGTATTATATAAATATCAGCACCGGTTTCATTATGTAATGATTGATGAATTTCAGGATACAAATTTTTTGCAATATGCAATTGTAAAAAGATTAGCTGATGTATATCAGAATATTTGTGTAGTGGGTGATGATGCTCAAAGTATTTATGCTTTCCGTGGTGCAAATATTTTAAACATCCTGAATTATGAAAAAGATTTTCCCGAAGTAAAAATATTCCGGCTTGAACAAAATTATCGTTCCACAAAAATTATTGTAGAGGCTGCAAATACAATCATTAGCAAAAATAAAAATCAACTTGCAAAACAAATATGGACAGAAAATGATGAAGGCGAAAGAATAAATGTAATACGGGCAATGAGCGACAATGAAGAAGGAAAAATTGTGAGCGAAGCAATATTTGAGCAGCGCATGCGGGAACATATAAAAAATTCAGGCTTTGCAATATTATACAGAACAAATGCACAAAGCAGAAGTTTTGAGGAAGGGTTGCGCAAACTAAATATCCCTTACAGGATTTACGGAGGTATTTCATTTTATCAGCGCAAGGAAATAAAAGATATTATTGCGTATTTAAAACTTACCGTTAATCAAAATGATGAAGAAGCCTTTAAAAGAATAATTAATTATCCTGTAAGAGGCATTGGAAAAACTACAATAGAAAAAATAACAGTATTTGCCGGTGACAATGACAGAAGTTTGTGGGATATTGCAGAAAATATTTCTTTGTTCCAATTTCCCGCAGGTGCAAGAAATAGTGTGAGTGATTTTGTTACCATGATAAAAAGTTTTCAAACATTGCTCACAAAAAAAGATGCATATGAAGTAGCAAGTCATGTTTCAAAATCCACAAACATTTTAAAAGAATTATATAACGACCAGAGTGTGGAAGGCTTAAGCAGATATGAAAACATCCAGGCTTTGCTGAATAGTATAAAAGAATTTGTCGACCCTGAAACAGAAACAATTGTTGGAGAAACTACTGACAGAGATGTCAGCTTAGGTGCTTATTTACAGCAGGTAAGTTTATTAACAGACGTAGATAATGAACAGGCAAATGAAGACACGGTGAAATTAATGACAATACACTCAGCAAAAGGTTTGGAATTTGAAAGTGTATTTGTTGTCGGAACTGAGGAAAATTTATTTCCCTCTGCATTAAGTATTAATTCAAGAGATGAATTGGAAGAAGAAAGAAGATTATTCTATGTTGCTGTTACAAGAGCGGAAAAAAGATTAACCATTACACATGCCGCAAGCAGATACCGTTTCGGTAGCTTAGATTATTGTGAACCCAGCAGGTTTTTAGATGACCTGCCACAAAATCTACTGAACTACGTTGGTTATAATAAATCTCCTCAGGGAGGTTTTGGCAATGATGCGCAATTTGAAAAAACAGTATATCGACAGGAAAAAATAATCAAACAAAATGCTGCATCAGAAAATAATTATCAGCATAAGGTATCTTCCAGTTTCACCATTGCAACGCCTGATGAATTATTAGTAGGATTAGAAGTGGAACATCAGAAATTCGGATTCGGAAAAATAGTTGCGATGGAAGGAAACAGTGATGGAAAAATGGCAACCATTCATTTTAATCTTGCCGGGGAAAAGAAATTGCTGCTGAAATTTGCAAAGTTGAGTGTTGTAAAGGGTTGACAAGGTTGGAAGGGTTGAAAGGTTATAAAAGTTATTAAGGCAAGATAAAAATAATTTTTTCACTAATAAAACCTAAAATTATGTCAACATTTAAATCATTTGAAGATATAGAAGCATGGAATCGTTCAAGGGCATTATGCAATAGGATTTTTGAATTGACGCAACGTTCTGAATTCTGGAAAGACTTTGAATTAAAAAATCAAATAAATGCATCATCCGGTTCTGTGATGGATAATATTTCAGAAGGATTTGAAAGAAATAATAAAAAAGAATTTATTAATTTTCTCAGATATTCAAAAGGTTCATGTGGTGAAGTGCGTTCTCAGATTTACAGGGCTCATGATAGAAAGTATATTTCAGATAGTGAAAAGGAAGAAATTATTCTGGAATGTAAAAAAATAAGTTCAATGTTGAGCAGTTTGATTATTTACTTAAGAAAAGAAAGTTTCAAATCAGGCTTAAAGTTTATTTTTAATTTGATAACATTTAAGTCATTTATTTAACAAACTATGCATTGAACCCTGTCAACCCTGTTAACCCTTCATAACCTTGCTAACTAAAATCAACCTTCTTTCCGGCCCACGAAATATTTCTACCGCAATGATGTATTCCTTTGCTCAGCGAAAAGATACAACAGTAGTTGATGAACCATTTTATGCAAATTATTTAAAAACAACCGGTATTGATCATCCCGGGAAAGATGAAGTATTAGCATCTCAGGAAAATGATGGAAAGAAAGTAATTGAAAATATTATTTTAGGCGGTTATGATACGCAAGTTGTTTTCTTCAAACAAATGACACATCATCTTATTTATCTTGATCTGTCATTTCTTCATGACATGAAAAATATAATGCTCATTCGTGATCCGAAAAAAGTTTTATATTCTTATAGTAAGGTAATTGAGCAACCAACATTGGAAGGCATTGGCATAAAAAAAAGTTTTGAGTTATACGAATATTTGGAAAAATATAATGCTCATTACATCATTATTGATGCGGATAACTTCCTGAAAGATCCTGAGGTTACATTAAGAAAAATATGTGAAGGTTGCGAAATAGAATTCGATATAAATATGCTGCACTGGCAGGCAGGTGCAAGAAAAGAGGATGGCGTTTGGGCGAAATACTGGTATGCAAATGTCCATCAGTCAACAGGATTTGAAAAATATAAGGAAACAGAAATAATTTTACCGCAGCATTTATTATCAGTTTATAATGAAGCAAAGAAATATTATGATATATTGAAGAATATAGAACTCCAATAAAAAAACATAAATAAAAATCTTTTGTGTTCTTATGTGTACTTTATGGTTCAAAAAAAAATGCCTTTTATGCAACAACTATACAATTCCAAAAACGAAAATATTTTAATCTGGGTAGGTGATAAATTTTACCCGAGAAATGAAGCAAAGATTTCTGTATTTGATTCCTCCGTTCAGGGAGGTGATGCTGTTTGGGAAGGGTTACGGATCTATAATGGAAAAGTATTTTGTCTGCATGAACATCTTGATCGTTTGCATGCAAGCGCACATGCAATGTTATTTGAGGGCATCCCTTCAAAGGAATTTATTATAAATGCAATTTTTGAAACACTGAAGGTAAATGGAATGAAAGATGAAGCGCATATTCGTTTAACATTAACAAGGGGAGAAAAAATTACAAGCGGTATGGACCCGAGATTAAATCAGAAAGGGTGTACACTAATTGTTTTAGCTGAATGGAAAAAACCCGTTTATGGAAATAAAGGAATTACTTTAATTACATCATCATTAAGAAGAAATTCACCGATGCATATTGATTCTAAAATCCACCACAATAATTTAATTAATAATATTCTGGCAAAAATTGAAGCGAATGTTGCAGGTGGAGATGATGCCTTAATGCTGGATAATTTGGGATTTGTTGCTGAAACAAATTCCTGCAATA
>JACMJP010000248.1 GCA_014380545.1 Chitinophagales bacterium
ATAGATTTTTTTCAACTTCAAATAAGAACCGGACATCCTCAATATTTTCAAGCGGATATAATTCATACATACAATCTTCTATTTCTTCTTTTTCAAATTTTTCAGTAAAATATTTTTTTGAGAAAGAATGGCCTATCGGAAAACCTATGAGTCCGTATTTTTTCATGAATCTGTTTTAATTTTTTTTGACCAAACCCGGATTATCTCAACGAAAATTGGAATAAGGGAGATAAAAATAATTCCAAGTACAACAAATTCAAAGTTGTGTTTTACAAATTCATTTTGCCCGAAGATATACCCTAAAAAACTAACGGGTGCCACCCATATTGCGGCGCCAACAATGTTGTAAGTAAGAAATTTACGATAAGTCATTTTACCAATACCTGCCACAAATGGAGCTATTGTTCTTACAATTGGTACAAAGCGGGCCAGTATAATTGTACGGGGTCCATGTTTTTCGTAAAAAGTATGTGTTTTGTCAAGGTGCTCTTTTTTCAGGATTAGTTTACCTCTGAATTTTAAATTTACAATCCTGTCGCCAAAATATTTCCCAATAAAATAATTGCAGGTATCGCCCAATACTGCTGCAATAAATAAAAGCGGGATCAGGATATATAAATTTAAAGAACCGATTGCTGCAAGTGCGCCTGCTGTAAATAAAAGAGAATCGCCAGGCAGCCACGGCCAGATGACAATTCCCGTTTCAATAAAAATGATTAAAAAAAGAATTGCGTATACCCAGATTCCATATTGTTCTGTAAGGTTTATGAGATGTTCATCAATATGTAAAATGAAATCGAAGAGAGCTTGAATATATTCCATGAAATGAATTAACTTTAAATGCGTTTATTGGTTTAAGAAATGGTAAAAAGTATCTCCTCTTAAACCCAGTCTTAAAGTTTCAAGAGGAATCACTTCATTGGGCGGGATGTTACCGAGGTTTACATTTGCTCCGAGCAGTTTAATAAAAAATACCTGCTGGCTTTTTAATGGTGCTTCCCAAATTATTTTATCATTATCTACTTTGGTTAATATTTCATCAATAAGATCACCCCGCACTTCTCCTTTTTCACGATAGATACCAACAGTTCCACTCTCTCTTGCTTCGGCTATTACTTTATATGAACCCGCAGCAATTTCTTTTTGCATTAGATCAATCCATAAATAAGGTGCAAGAATTTTCTTTTCATCTTTGCTTCCAACTTCACTTAAAACTGTAACATGCTTTGACAAACGATTAATATAATCACATTTTTCATCATGATTTAAATCAATGCTTCCATCACTTACTTCTGCGTATCCCAATTTATATTTATCAATCAATCGCAGATAATCTTCAAATTGATTGCGCATTACAAAGGCTTCGAATAATGTTCCGCCAAAATACACTGCAAGGTTTGCCTGCTTATATACAGCTAATTTATTTTCAAGGTTTGGAGTTACGAAAGCTGTTCCAAAACCAAGTTTAATAAGATCAATATATGGCTCACTAACACTCAACAAATCCTCAGCTTCCCGCACACTCAACCCTTTGTCCATCACCATTGTGATACCGCTATTGCGGGGTTTTTGGTTACGGGATGGTAAATTCTGTAATTCGAAATTCATCGGTTTTAAGTTGTGGCAAAGATAAATGCTGAGATGCTGATTTGCTAATGTGTTTAGTGCCGGTTTTTTATATCTCGATATATATCGGAATTTTTAAATGTAAAATTGGAATGAAAGGTATATAAATAAACAAACTATAAATTAGTGGTACTTCTACCGATTAAAGAATTATTCACTGTTTTGAATTAAAAATAAGATTGTTAGAATTCTATTTTAACTCCGGAGGTATCTAGTTTGCTTTAAAAGAGTTGATAATTATTTTCCATATAATTCAACAATTCTCCGCACCCTTGGATGATAATAGAACCTTTCATCCACATCCATTAAAATCGTATGCCTTGCAAAATCTTTTATTAATGCATTCTCTAGTTTAGAAAAAGCTTCTCTTTCTTTTCCTGTTTTAAATAATACAATACTTTCCATGTATTCAAACTCTGCATAACTGCCGCATCGCAACAAAGCTTCCGCACAAACCTCCAATGCTTCATCATAATTTGCAGTTTCATATAAATACTTAATAATATCTATCCAATAAGTTAAAACCTCAGGCCTTGCATATACTAATGCATACATGTGTGTAATGATCTCATCTTCATTTTCCAGTATTTGATAAATTGAAATAAGTGTAGCTAAATACAATTCATTTTGTTCATCCAGCCTTAATGCCTTTTTATAATTTACTAATGCAGCATCGTACCTTTCTTCAATGCGGTATGTTTCACCTATACGGAATAATGCTTCATCATGATAAGGATCTGTTCTTGTTGCCTTGCGATAATGGAACCGTGCATTTTTATATTCTTCAATGCGTTCATAACAAATACCTATTCTAAAGCTGTAATCATCAAATTCAGGAGAATGTTGCTGTGCTGCTTCAAACATTTCTATTGCCTTTTTTATATTGTCTAACCTGAAATAAACATCAGCAGCTTCACGATAAACATATTCAAAATCTTCATTAATTGCTATAGAAAAATCAAATGCTTCTAATGCTTTTTCATATAGATTCATTCCGGCATAAGCTCTTCCTAAATTATACCATGCTATCCAGCTATAAGGATTTTTATCTATTATTTTTTTATGCAGGATAATACTTTCATCGTATTTGTCCGTCATGTCAACAAGATGCGCAACATCTTCCAAAATATTTATATTTTCAGGATTACATTCAACGGCCATAAATAAATATTTAATTGCTTTATCATAGTCTTCCATTAATTCATATACATGGCTCATTTCTGCATATACAAATTCCTTTTCCCCCTCCTGCGACAAATCAAGTGCTTCATTTAATGTTGTTAGTGCTTCTTCAAGTTTATGCGTTTCCATAAAAATATCAGCCCGTACTAAAAAGATATCAATCTCCCTCGAATCAAATAATGCAGCTTTATCTAATAATGCATGTGCATCGTCATATTTTTTCTTATGCAGCAATATTTCTGCTTTGCGGATAATGAAATCTGATGAATAGGGATTTTGAGATATTGCGTAGTCAACAGCTTTCTCTAACTTCAGCGTTTCCATCCTTGCTTCATAATACTCCATTATCTGCTCTAAAGCATCCTCATCAAAAAATATCTGTTCATTGTGATGGAGGCTTTTTTCAAATTGCTCTACTAATTCGGTAAGGTCAGTGTTTTCATTAAAATTATCCTCAGACTCATTTCTAAACATAGCGCAAATTTAAGAGTTTGTTTTGGCAATATGCCCTGTATTATCTTTGCCCTGCAAAAATTTTGCTCAATTTTAAACGTTTTTAACTCAAAGATTCTTTTATGCGAAAATTAGTTGTTTTTTTCTCTTTTTTTCTTGTGTCGAATTTCGTTCTTGTTTCGGTTGTTTGTGCGCAAAGTTATTGGCAACAACATGTGGATTATGTGATAAATGTATCCCTGAATGATATAAAACATGAAATAAATGGTGATATTACAATTGAATACAAAAATAATTCTCCTGAGCCCCTCAATTTTATTTATTTTCATTTATGGGCGAATGCATATAAAAATAATTCCACTGCATTTGCAAAACAGGAAATTGAGAACAAAAAAACTGAGTTTCAATTTGCCAAAAATGATGAAAGAGGATACATAGATAATTTGAATTTTAATGTAAATGGAAGTGCTGTTAAATTAGAGTATGATGCAAAGCACATTGATATTGCAAAAATTATTTTAAACACTCCCTTAAAAAGCGGAGAAATATTAACTATTACAACACCATTCCATGTAAAAATTCCTTCATCAAAATTTTCAAGGCTTGGTCATAGTGATCAATCTTATCAAATAACACAGTGGTATCCAAAACCTGCTGTTTATGATGCGAAAGGATGGCATGCAATGCCGTATTTAAATCAAGGTGAATTTTATTCTGAATTTGGAAATTATATTGTGAACATTACATTACCATCCAATTATGTTGTTGCTGCAAGCGGTGATCTGCAAACACAAAACGAAATTGATTTTTTAAATGAAAAAGCAGACGAAACGAAGCGCATGTCAACTGATAGTAAAGATTTAAGTTTTCCTGCATCTTCTTCAGAATTAAAAACAATTCAATACAAATTAAATAATGCACATGATTTTGCCTGGTTTGCTGATAAACGGTTTCATGTTTTAAGTGGTGAGGTAACATTGCCTTATTCGCAAAAAAAAATAAAAACATATTCTTATTTCACAAATCTTGAAGCCAATCTGTGGATGAAAAGTATTGATTATATTAACAAGGCTGTTTTAAATTATTCTGATTGGGTCGGTGAATATCAATGGAATGTTGCACAGGCATTGGAGGGATCATTAAGTGCCGGAGCAGGTATGGAATATCCAACAATTACAATTATAGGTGAAAGCGGAACAGGACAATTATTAGATGAAGTAATTACACATGAAGTAGGGCATAACTGGTTTTACGGAATGCTTGGTTTTAATGAAAGAGATTTTCCGTGGATGGATGAAGGAATAAATTCCTATTATGAACACCGCTACATGGAAAAATATTATCCGGGGGAAACATTAAATGCTGTGCTTGGAGGGTTTCCTCTACCTGAAAAAATATCAGATGAATATAGTTTGTCAAAAGCAACAATGGTAGTAAATGGCGCATTGGAAAAAACAAATCAATCACAATCAATTGCATTACATTCTATGGAATATACAAGTTTTAACTACGCAATAGTGGTTTATATGAAAACAGCATATTACATGAAATATCTTGCAGATTTTTTGGGGCAAAATACTTTTGACAGGGTGATGGGTGTATTTTTTAATGAATGGAAAATGCAGCACCCTTATCCTGAAGACATGCAAAAAGTTTTTGAAACAGAAACAGGTGAAGATTTAAACTGGTTTTTTAATGGCATGCTAAAAGAAGAAAGAAGTTTAGATTATAAAGTTGGCGACATTCAGGTCGGGAAAACTTCAATTGTAGTGCGGGTAACTAATAATACAAATTTAGTTGCGCCATTTCCAATTTCGCAAATGAATGGGGATAGTATTGTAAAAACAGACTGGCAGAGAGGATTTACCGGAACACAAACCATTTATTTAAATAAGAACAGGGATACTGAAGTTACACATGTAAAAATTGATGCTGCAGGAATTTTACCTGAATGTGAGAAAGAAAATAATACAATAAAAGCAAAAGGATTATTTAAGAACATAGAACCATTGCAAATTAAATTTCTAACAAGTATTCTTGACAATCCCGATAAAACAAATATTTTTTATTCTCCGGTTTTTGGCTGGAATGCAAATGACGGATTTATGCTTGGGTTAGGAATTTATAATTCAATATTTGCAATGCCGAAATTTGAATATGTGTTTGCACCTATGTATGCTTTTGATTCAGAGAATATAAGCGGACAGGGAAGTGTTGGATTTAATTTTTATCCTGAAAACGGATTTGCAAGCAGATGGCGCATTGCTTCAAGTTTTATGAATTATACCTATTATGAAAAATCAGTAACGGATAGCGCCCAGGTTACCGGATCAGAATATTTTGATTTCACAAAAATTGAAAATAAAATACAGGTTGATTTGAGGAAGAAAAGTTTGCGTACCTCACCACAACAAACAATTACGTTCCGAAATATTTTAATTAATGAAGAAGATGCAGGTGTGCTGAGTGAAATTAATTTATTTGGCGATGAAACATTTGAAATGGTGAATGAATTAAAATATGATCTTGTGAAAAAAAGAATATTATTTCCGTATTCAATAAACGGGACATTACAACTTGGTGATGGATACACAAGGGTAACTGCAGAAGGAAATATCAGAGTGAATTACCCTAAAAGTAAAAATGGAATAGATATTAGATTATTTGCAGGGAAGTTTTTTGGAGAAAGTACTGGGTATTACAGAAATACCTTCACTATGCAAGGTGCAGATGGATATGAAGACTTTCTCTACGACGAAATATTTTTCGGGAGAAATGTATACGGCGGATTATGGGATAACCAGATCATGA
>JACMJP010000249.1 GCA_014380545.1 Chitinophagales bacterium
ATATAATAATTTAAAATGGATTTAATTGTATTTACCACTTCTGTTTCGTTCCAGTTATTTGTTGCTTTCACATTCTTTAAATAGTTATCCATTTCTGCAAGCAGTTTTTCATGATTATAAAAACTTGCAGCGGAGGTTTTTCCTTTGTATATATCATACGGAACAATGCCGTAATCTTTAATCATCCATGTGGCACCATTTGTTTCGCTGCCTTCACCAAAATACATGTCGCCCCTGTGCGCAACAAAGTATTTTGCTCTTTCCACATACTGCCAATACACAATATACATTTCACTTAATTTAATTTCTATATTGCTTGCTTTTTTTATTTCGCTTTCAAAAAAAGAAGTGGTAGAAAAACACCAGCATGTTCCGGTATTGCCCTGGCTAACAGGATCGTTATGCCAAACCTGTTTATACACTGCAGGATCTTTAGGTGCTTTAACAGCACTTGCATCAATTTTAAAAGTGCGCTTATCTGCTACATCTGCAGGAGTTTCATTTTTATTGATGTCGGGTATAATTACATCGTTGTAATAATTAGCTCCCGGCTGGCGATATTCCGCTTTGTCAGGTTGCTGAGCAAATAAAAATGTTACACTAAGGGTAGCAATAAAAAAGGAAGTTAGTTTCTTCATATCATTAATTTAAGAGAACAAATTTAAATATTCTGTACTGATTCCACAGAAGATGGCTTGTAAAAAATAGTTATGTTTTGTTAATTTGAAAACCAAATATATTCTATTATGATGCGGGTATTAAAAGAATGGTATGGAGCATTCAACAGCAGTTTGTATTTGCAGGAGATTGAATCTGATAAGCCTTATTTACCATGAATCTCCCGGTGAGAATAAAAAGTCTGTGAGATTATCAATATCATATAACCATTTGTATCCTGTTGTTTCTTTTATACAAAATGGCTCCAACAGAGAGATCATTTCTTCATATCCTTTTATTGTCATGTCGCAGTAGAAAATTTTATTATCCGCAGAAGTAATTCCTTCATCTGCATCTGCAATGCGCAATATTAAATTACAATTGCGGGCAGTAATAAAATCAACTGATGAAAGATCCAGTTGTTTTTTATTAATAATAATTGTCTGCTGCATTATGTCCCGGAATTTTTGTGCCTGTAATTTATCAAAGTCGCAAAGGCGCATAATATTTTCCCCGTATTCATTTATATTTTCAAGATAATCAAGCTTCATTTTTGATACTTTTTTGCTGAATTATAGTTTTTTTATTTCCCGGTTAAAATAGAAAGATACAACTGCTTTGGTATGCGAATTTTAATTTGCCATTTTAATTTTACTTATTATTCCTAATATGATTTTCTGTAAATATGAATTATTTCATGATTTTTATCACCCTTAAGAGTGATTTTTATGGCAAATTTTGTTTTTCATTTTTTTTAAGTATAATATTGTTCCTACATCTCGCCGGGATTATATATTTTTTGAAAATTAATTTTTTATATGCCACTGTATAGAAAACGGAAAAATTAATGTCCGTTTTTCAAAAAATATATTTTAAGAAACCAATTTTTTACACCTTAAACTTAAAGACATGAAAAATTTAATTTTATGTGCTTTAGTATGTATAAATATTATTGTACAGGCACAAGTACTTACTTTTTCAGGTTACCCTGAAGCGGTTAACGGTAATTTATACGGTTTTCACACTGCTGGTTTTTTTACAAGATTTTCTGAAGATGATGATTGCGGTGATCATCATGTTTGGGATATTACTGCAGAAGAGGTAGCACCTGAAGTATTGCGTTTTCCAAGCGGTGCTGATGGCAAATTCGCTGAACCTGATGCTGCAGGCGGAGGATATAATTATGATCTTGAAGATATAGAACAATTTTATGACGGATTAGACGGAACTGTTACTTCAGGAATAGGAACCGGAATTATGGATGGCTTTGGCTGCCCTTGTGATCCTGAAGATGATTCTCCGGGAGGTTGCCAGGATGATCTTACAGCGCATTTAACAGGTACGGAAGATTTTCATGACAGAATAAAAGGAGAATTAATTGCCTGGTATCTTGAATGGTATAAAGATGCATATGGTGGTACTGCATGCACCCCCAGCACTTATGATCATGTAGGAGAACTTTGCCAGCTTGTGGGAGATATAAGAGCCGCAAATCCCGGGGCAGAACCCAAGATCATTATTTGCGCAAATATTATTACAATGACCGCAACACAAGTGAAAGATCTTGTAATAGAAATTAAGGATATACTTGATGTTACCTATGATTATGCTAACCCTGTAATTGCTGTCGAATTAGGTAATGAATTATACAGCATTAAAAATGATTTCACTTATTTATTTAATGCAAAATTCAACAGGTACTGGACATGGGTGAACGGTGGTGATATTTATAATGGTGGTTCTGGTTATAATGCACATATTCCGGGAACAACAGGAACATATAATATTAAGAATATTATTATTCCTTCTGATGTGCTTTCAGATCATAATTATATTTCTGTATTAAAAAATTATGATCCCGCAATTGAAATAGGATTAGTGGCCGCACCATGTCCTGATTGTGATGATGCTGATGATGGCGGAACCGGCGGTGGCGACCTTGGGGACTGGAATGTAGATATGCTTGATAAAACAGATAATACGATAACTGTGAGTGCTGTCGCTTATAAAAGATTTGACGGTATTATTATTCATCCATATTTTACAGCGAAACATTATGATGAAGATGTTGCAGAACTTGATGATGATTGCACAGATGATGATACTGATAGTGAAGACGCATATACTTACGGAACAGGTGCAGGTGACGCAGATATACAAGGTTATTATGATAATGGAAAAATTGCATTTAAAAAGTATCTTGAATTATCTGATGATGGCGGAACTAACACTCAGTTCATTGACCTGATGGATTATTATGTAGATGTACTTGATCTTGATAATACGACAACTCAAAAACTCTGGCTCACTGAATGGAATTTAAAAGACCACAATAACCATGAGGATATAGATAAAATAAATCTGCAGATCTATAATAATACATTGCTCAACGCATATTTGGTTAATGATTATTGGTTGTGGCAATACAGAAGTACTGTTGCATCAGGTTATGGTGATTTTATTAAATATTCTATTTTTCATAACCTTTCCGGTGCCAGCAACACATGTCTGTTCAGCAGCTTTGATGACCAGACGGAATATGATGATATTGTTATTCCATGCGACGGTGAGGCTGAAGAATTAACTACAAATGAATTTTTTGTACAACGCATCTCCTATTATGTATCACAGGTATTAAAAACAATTTACCAGGAAGAACTTGAATATGTTCCTTCCTCTGTTGTATCACCTGTTACTGATATTACAACCACAACCTTCTGGGATGAAATATCGGGTGACGAGGGTTATCTCTATGTTTTCTATTCCAATCTTGAAGGCGGCTCAAATGGGGTAACACTTACACTTGATGGCTCTTCGATAAAGTATTATTTACTGGGCGGAGCCACTACATTAATTGCACCTGATCATGTGGACAGAACATATGTAAGGGGTGAGCAATTATACAGCACCAGCGGAACAAGCAGCATTTATTGCTACAGTGATTATTATGAAAGCAATGTGCCCGCATTTGAAATAAACAGTGTTACAAGTGATACACATGCCAATTTTAAATTACCGAGATATAGTGTGGGATATATTAAAATTCATGTGGATGAAACTGCAAAAATTGGCAGGGAAAATATTAATTGTGCGGCAGTGGATATGGAAAACAGTGCCCTCACTTTTACAATTACAGATAGTGAGAACAACATGCAATATATTGTACGCAATCTTGCAGGGCAGGAAATGTTTACAGGCAAAGTAACAGGACAAACAATTGACCTTTCATTTTTGCCAACAGGGATTAATTTCTATGAGCTGATGCAAAATAACCAGCGTATTTGCAGCGATAAATTTTCTGTGATGTATTAATGCTAAATAATATTCAACCCCGGTTTGAGAGAATTGGGGTTGAATGTTTTTTATTATTGAGAATTAGATATAATAAATTTGAAGGTGTTCCTAGAATAAAAAATTAAATTATTAGTTTAGCATCACAAATACAAATGGTAAATAAAATATCATTTAAGAATCTAAAAATGAATTTATATATCTCCATCAAATGTTTCGTTTTTCTTATCACTATCTGCTTATTGAATAGTTCAGTATTCAGTCAGTTAATTGTAACTGAAGTTGATATTGGAGATATTGATGAGTTTGCTGAAATACTTTCAGGTCCCGGTATAGAAATAACAGACGTCAGTGTAACATGTGCTTACGGAGCTTTTGGCACCTTTAATTGTTTTGATTGTAATTTAGGTATTGAAGAAGGCATTCTTCTTACAACAGGTACCATATATAGTGCTGTTGGACCTAATGATGAAGTTAGTTCTGGAATATTAAACTTTGACCCTGGAGATGATGATTTAGATGAGATAGGGTATGTGAATGATATTTTATCTCCAGATGATTATACGAAAGATGCCTGCACATTAGAGTTTGATGTAACTTCTGTTATTGAAACAGTGAGTTTAAATTTTGTTTTTGGATCTGAGGAGTATCCGACAAATGACGGATGCTTTGATTCCGACACAACGGGTTATGTCGGAACAGATATTTTTGCATTTTTTATTTCTGGTGAAAACATAGCATATCTTCCAGATGGCATAACATTGATATCGATTCCGAATATAAATGAATGTGAAAATATAGACTATTATAATTATAATGGAGATGGGTACGAAGAACCATATTTAAGCGATCCATATTATATTCAATATAACGGATTTACTGATAAAATCAATATTTATAAAGA
>JACMJP010000034.1 GCA_014380545.1 Chitinophagales bacterium
CAAACAGCAACCCCCTGTTCGCAAGAAACAGGGTACATCTCCCGGCACATTAATTTATACCGGCAAAGAAAAGCCGGAAAGAATTATTGTAACTGCCATCCATTATAACGAACATGTTTTTCAGGAAACTCAGATATTAAAAAATCAAATAAAAAGACACTCCGCAACGGACAACACTATTACCTGGATAAATGTAGAAGGATTAACGGATATCAGTATCATTGAAAAAACAGGCAGCGAATTTAACTTACATAATTTATTACTGGAAGACGTTTTAAATGTTTATCAAATTCCTAAACTGGATGATTATCATGAATCAGGAATTTTATTTATTACATTAAA
The DNA here is from genome assembly GCA_014380545.1 of Chitinophagales bacterium. Classification (GTDB taxonomy): domain Bacteria; phylum Bacteroidota; class Bacteroidia; order Chitinophagales; family BACL12; genus JACMJP01. Next base: position 343 of record JACMJP010000034.1, read on the forward strand.
TGAATTCAAATTAATAAATAATACCTGCGATCTCGAAAAAGATCAGGTGAGTTTAATTATCGGGAATAATTTTGTTATCACCTTCCAGGAAAAAGCGGGTGATGTTTTTGAACCCGTGCGCATAAGATTGCGAAGTGCAAAAGGAATCATAAGGAAACGCAATGTAGATTATCTTGCTTATGCACTCATGGATGCATTAGTAGATAGCTACTATATTATTCTTGACAGATATAACGAAGAATTATTTGCAATTGAAGATGCAATAATAAGCAAACCGAAAAGCAACTATTTGCAGCCTATTCATAATTTATCAAAAAACCTGATCACATTCAGAAGGTCCGTTGCGCCACTAAAAGATGTGATAAATAAATTAATAAAAGAGGAATCATATATTATACAGGAAACAACTAAAATCTATTTGCGGGATATTACTGATCATATAGAGCAGCTAACAACAACCATTGATACTGACAGGGAGTTTTTAACAAACCTCATAAATACAAACCTGAGTAATACGAATAACAGGATGAATGAAATCATTAAAGTACTCACAGTAATTTCATCTATCTTTATTCCATTAACATTTATAGTAGGCGTCTATGGCATGAACTTTGAAAATCTGCCGGAACTTAAATCGGAAAATGGCTACTTTATTCTCTGGGGCATCATGATCCTGATAGTTATAGTTCAATTAATAATTTTCAAAAAGAAAAAATGGCTATAAACTCTTTTCTAAACATTAAAACAACACATTATGAAAAAACTGTTACCCGCATTTTTTATTCTGCTGTCCTCAACCACATTCGCACAATCAAATTCAAAATCTAACGGCTCAGGATATTTCGGCATTGGTATACTTGCCGGTGTTCCGATAGCTGAATTTGGAACCTATAACGAAGACATGGCTATTGGTGTAGGTTTGAATTTCTTTTATCAGCCATCAGATGATATTCCTGTTATGGTTGGTCTTGATCTCGGATTTATGGGCAATGGAAATAATATTCAGAATGAAGTAATTTATGCTGAAATTAAAGTTGGCGAAACGGTAATTGATGAAATACAATTTCCATTTCGCATAGAAACGCACAACAGTATTTTCGCAGGGCATTTTGTTTTGCGGGCTGTTGCGCCTATTAAATATTTTAAACCTTATGTAGATGGTATAGTTGGATTTAATAACTTTTCTACTAACACAAGTATTTATGATGAGAGCGAAGAACATTATTTCTCAGAAGCAGATAATCCGCTTATAACAACAGCAAGCCAAAATAGCGACTGGACTTTCAGTTATGGCGGTGCAGCAGGAATTTTAGTGCAATGCGGCGAAAGTTTTTTCATTGATCTGCGGTGCGCTTATGCAATTGGTGGTGAAGCTGATTATTATGTGGAAGATGATATCGAAGACTGGGAAGTTGAATTTACTACTACACCAACCGGCACTGATGATCTGAATGAAGATGATATAGCAATAAGTGCAATACCGAAACATTCAGAAACAACAATGCTTATGCCTTCACTGGGAGTTACGTTTAAGTTTTAAAAAATAACAAACAACTATTATTAAAAGGATCATTTTATTTAATGGTCCTATTTTTATTATGAGAAATTACATTTTAATTCAAA
>JACMJP010000035.1 GCA_014380545.1 Chitinophagales bacterium
TATGCATACGCCTGTAAAGAGATTCAGCCTGTTTTACGAAATGATTATTTAATTCAACTATCTGCAAACTATTATTCATATGCGATTGCTCATACAGCGCAAGCGTATAAATAAGCTCAGCAGCAAATACTACATCAAAGCGCTCAGCAGGTGCTGACTTTAAAATAAGGATATACGCATCATGCAATTTTTTATATTCTTTTATTGCAAGAAAGCCTTTCATAACCGTTAAAATAAATGTAAGCAAATGCCCCGTTTGAATTTGCTGGTGCGCTGTATTTATAATTTTCCATTGTACATCAACAATTGTTTTATCAATTACATTGTTATTGGCCTGCAACTGAATTGTTATGTTATAATTATAAATAATAAGTTGTGTATGCGCATCAGTAATATGATATTGTTTACAGATATCCTGGTATTTTTTTAATACATCGTTTGCATCTGCAATAAAATTATTTTTAATACTGATATTAATAAGATCAGCCCATTCGGCTAAATATTGCGCAGGGCGATACTGCATATTATATTTTTCTTTTTCAGAAAAAACATGTACAAGTTCTTTCTGATACCGATGTGCAGTTCCAGCATCACCTGCAATACGATATAACCAGGATAAACTTTTTAATAAAGTGCATTTTGCAACATATGGCAGAGTATTTATTTTCAATGCTGCAACAGGATGTTGCAATAAATTATTTATTTGCTGCTGTTGTTTTTTATTCTGAATAAAACTTGTTTGCCGGGCAAACATGGCAACATCAAGATTAAATGAAAAAATTTCATGATATATTTTTAATTGCCCTACAATATTTCCTGTTTCATGCATCAGCTCATGCACATTAGCCGGGCGGTCTTTTTCAGGAACATGCGGAAGAAATTGAATCATTTTGTAATTAATGATACAGGCATATAGCGGATCCGTAAATTCAAGTGCATCTTTTTCGGTAAGCTGTAAAATTTTAAATGCCTCAGTAAATAATCCTCTTGCAATAAGAATATTTGCAAAATCAAGCCGCTCTAGTAAATATGCATCGTGCCCCGGCACATTTATAAAGCGCAGTGTTTCCAGTATAAATTGTTTTAATTGTGATTTCGCTTTTTCATAAGCATTTACAGTTATATCATTTTTTATTTTTCTTCTCCATAAATTAAATATGCGCTCATCATCAGCATCAACATTTTTTTGGATAAAAGAAAATAAAAGGTAAAGCCTGTTTTCTGTTTTATGATTGCTTTTCAGCTCAAATCGCCTTGCTACCTGGTCGCATTCAGTATGCGTTAAACTATTAATAATAGCCAGCAAACTTTCAAAACCTGTTAAATACATAGAGTGTGGTTTTAGCAGAAACCCCTGATCGGGAACAGCTAAATTACAATTGATCTTCAATTTGTTATCATCCTTTCTGTCATTTCGTGCGGGAAGAAACGGCGAATTTTTGTATTGCCCGGTCTGCAAAGGCAAAGTAACCTTGTGCCAGTTCTTTAGAAGGGTCGGACGATGAAGACGATGGGTCGGGAGATGAAGACAAAGAGTAGAACGATGATAGTGAAGGGTCGAACGATGAAGACAAA
>JACMJP010000250.1 GCA_014380545.1 Chitinophagales bacterium
CTTTTCAATTACGCTAGGAATAAATGCCTGATAAGTCGTATCACCTTCAAATTCAAAAAATTTAGCATATTTTATTATTTCATCTTTTGGGATATCCACGATATTTATATCAGATATTTCATTACTGGAGATATTAAGAGTTATAAAAAGAAAATCTACCAAACCTGACTTACTATCTTTTAATCTACCATTGCCAAAAACAACAATATCTTCATCATATTTTTGTATTTGTCCCAAATCCTTCATTATAAGATTTGTCCTACCAAAATTAAATTCATTTAGTTTATTACTCCCGTTTATTATCCAAAAGAGGATCAAGGCTTCATTGTCTGGGTCGTTGGCTACTGATACTTTTTTATTGAAAACCGTTGCATTAAAATATATATCCCCATTGTTAGACAATGTAAATCTCAGATTTTTAATAGCCCACTCGTCATAATTCAGAGAATAGTCTTCATTGCGTTCAATTTCTGTAGTCTCGTTAAAAACTGAAATTTTTAACAATATTTTATCAAAAGTTCCTCCTCTGGTCTTAAATACAATTCCAAATTTTGACCTGTTTGGTGAGATAATGAAAAAGTAATTTTCAATTTTTTGTGATCCGTTATCAAACAAAATAACAGGCTCTCCCTCAAAAGTTAAATCATTTGAGTTTATTTTCTGCAATAAAATTCTATTAGATTTTTTTGATTCATTGATCTGAACTGAATATAAATTGTTTTTAAGAAAAATGAACTTCAGAAAATTAATATCCTTGACATCCGAATTCTTTATGTATACGAATTTATTAGCTGTTAATCCCTTATCAAAAGATTGAATGAAATAAGATTTTTCTCTATAGCCAGTTACGAAAACATTTTCATTATCATCTGCAAATATTTCGTACTGATAGGGACCAGTATATGTGCCTTTGATAGGAGAAATATCCTCTTCGAATGTCTTTGATTCAGAAAGTTTTAGATCATAGTTCTTAGTCTGCCCAAAAATTGTAACACTTATCAAAGACAAAAAAATTAAAATGAAATAGCGCATAGTCGTGTGTATTTTAAACAAATATAAATTATTTTATTTGTCTCACCTTCTCTGCACCTCCCTCAACACATTATTATCAATTTTCATTTTCTTTTTTTCAAGCGCAGCAATTTCACATCAATGCTGTTCGTGATGTGGAAATTCTCTTTCACATATCATTCAATCTGTATTCTTCATTTCTTCTCGTCTTTTTCCTTCATCTCTTCTTCCTTCTTTTTATAATACTCTTCCATGTATTTTCTATGTCTTTTTTTATACCAGTACATGAATGCTGCAACGCAGCCTGTAAAAATGGTGAGATAAATATAATTGCCATATGCCTGCCCTTTGGAGGCACGGGTAATGGCCATGGTTATTGCTACTATGCATGCAATTAACCACATTACTTCAAAGATCTTCATTAACCGTAGCATTGCTGTCTATTTGAGTTTCAACTTTTATTTTACTTCCGCCGGGCTTTAATATTTTATAGCGGGTCATGCGTTCATCAGCTTCAAGACCCTCGCCATAAATAGTATCTGTATCTGTTTTAATAATTACCTGCTTGTCTGTATAAATGGTGTGTTTTTTTTCGTCCCAGGTTAATTCTTCGGTATTGAGTGTTTCTTTTTTTTCGTTTACCACAACTACATTATGGCGCACTACTGTTTTTAATTCTTTTTGGTAGCGCACTCCGTATTCTGCATCCAGTGTACTTGTTGCTATTAAATTCGCATCATAAAAATCAACATGCAGGCCATCATCAAATTCAATGTAGGGATTATCTGTATTATGCTTTGTAACTACTTCAGCCTGTATGCGCACTTTTACGAAGCCGTCTTCACTGTAAATTAATTCAACATCTTTTCCATGCTCAACATTTTTTTCAGCATATTGTGTTGTTGCATTCACATCATTAAGATCATTTACGCATGCAACAAATATACTTGCCGAAAAAAGAAAAATAAAAATATGTGCAATGCGCAAATTCATAGCAACTGCTTAAACATTAAAATTACATTATTGTTTTTCTCTTTTCTGGAACCAGTAAAGATCATTTAAATTAAATCCGAGTGAAAAGTTTGCATAGGTTTCCTGTATTTCTGCATTATTACCACGGAAGCCAAGATTTGCAGCAATATTTAATCTTGAAATACCAAATGGAATTCCCGAACCGATTGTGATACCAAAATCAGAAAGTTGTTCGCCGTCAACAACCACATAACTTTTTCCCACATAAGCACCAAAGCGATAAGGTATTAATCGTTTTGTTTTATCTTCTCTTGACGGAATTATTTCTGCGCCAATTTTTATTCTGTAACTGTTTGCTAAAGAATCTGAATACTGAAATCCTTCATATTGGCTCCAGAGTGTTGTTGTATATTCTGCACCTACAGAAAATTTTGTTTTACTTCCATCCTGGTTTTTGAAATTATTAAAAGATAAACCTGCAGTAAATTGTGCAGGAATAACGATGGAAGTGGAAGTATCATTTTTTATAAGCAGCGTATCTACTATCTGCTCCACTTCATCAAACTTTTTTACAGTGAACCAGCTAATGGATTGTGTGCCGTCAATTTGAATAGAAGGGCTAAAGGATGCGCCAATATTTAATGTATATAATGTATCTACTTTATTTTCAATATCCCGCTTGTCGTATTTTCCAAAAGTGGTTTGATAGGTTAATCCTGCATTCATAATTCCGCCACCCATGTCAGTGCCCCTTACATATTTTGTACTGAAAGAATTTCCGGCATCAGGAAAAGATGCAACAGTTATATTTTCCAAACTGCCGAATAAATATCCTCCGTTAACTCCAACACCAATTGAATTATGATAGGTTGCTTTGTGTATGCTGTCTTCACCAAATTTGTAATTATATCCGAGCCCGCCATAAAATTGATACAGGGTTCCGTCGCCACGATAATTAATGGATTGAGTTCCTATTAAAGTATCTGTTACGTTCAGCGAATCCTGCTGAATATTATATTGAAAGCCGCTGTAAGGAATTAAGCCTGCGCTAAAACCAAAATCATGTTGTGATCTTTTATTGTTCGGGGAAAAGCCAAAAGCAAAATAAGAAAGGTTTGCATCACCTGATGTAAATTCATCAGTGCTTGTTTGCAGGTTTAAAAAATTAGCATACACTCCAACTTCAAAAACTGTTTTTGATAAAAAACTGTATGTTGCGGGATTTGTGTATTGGATATTGTTTCCGTATACAAAAAGATCGCTGAATTGTGCTACTGTTAATCCGCCCATTCCGTTGCTTGCAGAAAATGTTGTAGGGAAAATATTACCAAGACCAATTCTTGAATAAGGAGAATTTACCTGCGCAAAAACACTGCATGAAAAAAATGTAATAAAGAGAAGTAAATAAATAGCTTTCTGAAAATAATTTCGCATTAATTGTTTTTAAGGTTGTGATCTAAAATAACATGCAGCCCATACAGCACTAAATTTGGGAGCGCAAATATCTTGTTTTTCAGGTGCTTTTCAAAGAAAGATGCATCGCCGCCTGTTAATACCACCTGCAGATCATCAAATGTTTTTATATAATGGTTAATAACACCATCCATTTCAAAAGCTGTCCCGAGAGCTGCTCCTGATATTATAGAATGTTCTGTGGAATCGCCCGTAACCTGCATTGTACTGTTGTTCAGCATACTTGTATTGAGTAACGGCAACTTAGCTGTATAATTATGTAATGCTTTAAACCGCATATTTAATCCGGGGGAAATAGCGCCACCATGATATATTCCTGAAGCGTCAACAAAATCATATTTTATGCAGGTTCCTGCATC
>JACMJP010000251.1 GCA_014380545.1 Chitinophagales bacterium
ATTTCATTCAATTCATAACATTACAGGATCCTAATGTACGATTCGTTGTTTTCGGAATGATACTCATGGGTATTGGTTCGGCAACCATCGGAACATTTGCTTTTTTACGAAAAAGAAGTTTAACGGGTGACGCAATTGCACATTCTGTTTTGCCGGGTATCTGTTTAGCTTTTATGATATTCGACACAAGAAATTTATGGGTATTGTTAGGTGGTGCATTTGTTACAGGTTGGCTTTCTATTATTTTCGTTGACCTCATCACAAAAAAATCTAAGCTAAAATCTGATGCGGCCATTGGAATTACGCTGTCCGTGTTTTTTGGTGTGGGAATTTTATTATTGACATATATACAACAAACAGGAAACGCTTCGCAAAGCGGATTAAATAATTTTTTATTCGGCAAAGCAGCGGCGATGTCGCCTGATGATATCAAAACGATGGGGATTGTTAGCTTCATTTTAATTGTTGCAGTAATTATTTTTTTTAAGGAATTATCGGCATTCAGTTTTGATCCTGATTATGCAAAGACATCAGGGTTACCGGTAAATTTTTTAGAAATTTTATTAACAACATTAACCGTACTTGCAGTTGCTGTGGGAATACAAGCCGTAGGTGTTGTATTAATGGCTGCGATGCTAATAACACCAAGTGCCGCTGCAAAGTACTGGACTGATAATTTAAAGAAAATGATTCTGCTGAGTATTTTATTTTCGGTGCTCGGTGGCATTACAGGCGCTTATGTTTCATTTGCAAATAATAAAATGCCCACAGGTCCATGGGTCGTTACAATGACATCCATTATTGCGGTATTGTCAATTTTATTTGCGCCGAAAAAAGGGGTTGTGCCTAAATATTTTGTTCGTAAAAAATATAAAAATAAAATGTTACGGGAAAATATCCTGAAAGAGTTTTATCATCTTGAGGAAAAAAAACCCGAAAAAAAATATTTTACAATTAATGAAATTCTAAATGAAAGGGAAATGATATCATGGAATTATAAATCAGGATTAAAAATGTTATTGAGAAGAGATTTAATTGTAAATGAGAAAGTGGGTTATAATTTAACAGAGAGTGGCAGAGCGGAGGGGAAACGTATTACAAGAGTTCACCGCTTATGGGAAATGTACTTAACGCAACAATTAAATATTGCAAGCGACCATGTGCATGATGACGCCGAAGCAATTGAACACATCATTACACCTGAAATTGAAAAAAAATTAATAGAGTTATTAAATTTTCCTGAGAAAGATCCACATGAGAAAACGATTCCATATTAATTTAATAATTTATTAATTGAAAGGCCCACAATCTGAAATTAACAAATCGAAAATTAACCAATTAACAAATACTTTAAATGAACGATGCATTTTGGATAATAATAACAGGAAGTTTGGTTGCAGTAACCAGCGGATTGCTCGGATGCTTCCTGATTCTGCGCAAAATGGCGATGGTAGGTGATGCAATATCTCATGCTGTATTGCCGGGCATTGCATTGGCTTTTTTAATTGCGGGCACAAGAAATTCAATTCCGATGTTAATTGGTGCAGCTTCATTTGGAATGTTATGTACTGTTTTAATTGAAGTGTTTCATAAAAAAGCAAAATTGCAGGAAGATGCAAGTATTGGAATTAGTTTTACCTGG
>JACMJP010000252.1 GCA_014380545.1 Chitinophagales bacterium
TCCAGCTTGCATTTGTATTTATGGTTGTTCCATTTAATATTTCATCACCAATTGAAAGAATTACTGCCTGCATAAATTATTTTTTTTTGCCTGCAAATTTAAAAGGTTGATGAGCAGAAATTTTTATTATAATTTGTATAGTAATTTCTATTTATCATTTTTGTAACTTCACAACACCAATTTCAACTATGAACCGGTTTTTATTAATACTGCTTATTTCAACTATATCTGTTCAGTCCACCTGCGATCCGCAAGTAATGGAAGATGTATTAAACACTGTTACAGGTGGAACAATTACAGAATCAGAGGCCGCCAACGGATTAAAAGAAGCCCTTGTCCAGGGAGCAACAAATGGTTCTGATATATTAAGTAAAGTAAATGGTTATCTGGGCAACCCAAAAATAAAAATCCCTTTTCCGCCGGAAGCGCAAAAAATTGAAACAACTCTCCGTGACCTTGGCTTAAATAAAATGTGTGATGATGTTATCAATTCAATCAATCATGCAGCAGAAGATGCTGCAGTAGAAGCGAAGGCAATATTAATTACTTCTATACGGCAGATGACAGTTGCTGACGCTATGAATATTTTATTCGGAGAAAATGATGCAGCAACAGAATATTTAAAAAGAACAACTACAAGTGCATTAACTGCGAAATTCAAACCTGAAATTGATAAATCTCTAACTGAAGTAAATGCTACTAAGTATTGGAATGACGCCGTTAATTATTATAATCAGATACCGCTTGTTCAGGATCTTAATCCTGATTTATCAGGGTATGTAACTTCAAAAGCATTAGATGGATTATTTTATATGATAGAACAGGAAGAATTAAAAATACGACTTGATCCCGGTGCAAGGTTGGCAGAAATTGTAAAAAAAGTATTTGGTTATTATGATGCTAATAAATAAGCACATATAATGCAATGTTGATAACAAGTTTATATTTTAAATTGTTAAAGTTAAAGTTTCTGATCTTTTCAGAGTTTTATTAAAAAGTGTTATTATTGCGTTAAATTTATTTAAACCTTTCTATTTTTTTAAAACTTTAAAACTAAAAGTGTATGAGAAAACTAGCCGCAGTCATTTTCATTACGTCGCTATGTTTTGTTGGTTTAACATATGGTCAAAACATGACCATATCCGGAACAGTAAGCTCAAGTCTTGACAATGAGTCATTACCCGGAGCAACTATAGTTGTAAAAGGTACAACTATCGGAACCGTAACAGACATAGATGGCAAATATATGTTGAGCGTTCCTCAGGGAAGCACAACATTAGAATACAGTTTTGTTGGTTATAAAGCAAAAACTGAATCAATCAATGGCAGAATACTTATTAATGTAAGTCTCGATGAAGATGTTTTGGGACTGGAAGAATTAGTTGTTACGGCTATTGGTATTCAAAAAGAGAAAAAAGCACTCAACTATTCTACGCAGGAAGTTGAGCCTGCACAGATCACTTCAGGGAAGAATGCAAACCTAGTAAATAACCTCAACGGTAAAGTTGCGGGGTTAGATGTAATTAGTTCTACAGGTAGCCCTGGGGGGGCTTCTTATATGACGATAAGAGGAAATCGTTCTATTTCAGGTAATAACCAGCCATTAATCGTTATTGATGGTATCCCATTCGATAACAGTCAATATAACTCAGGTAATTTTAATGATGGATTTGGTGATGGCAATAGCCAAAACAATAATTTGCTGGATGGTGTTTCATACTCTAACAGGGCTATTGATCTTAACCCGGATGATATTGCATCAGTAAACGTTCTAAAGGGCGCAGCAGCATCAGCTTTATACGGTTCAAGAGCAGCAAATGGAGTCATAATTATAACCACTAAAAAGGGAAACCAAAATCCCGGTTCAGGTAAATCTGTAAATGTTACTTACAGTTCATCAATCACATTTGACCAGGTAAGTAATATGCCGGGTTTACAGGAGCAATTTGCGCAGGGAAGCGGGGGTGAGTATTCACCTCCATCATCAGGAGCAAGTGGTTCATGGGGACCTAATATTGATTCTGTTTACTGGACTCAGGATTTTGATCCTGAAGATGTAGATAAAGATGATATTGATCAAAATGGAACTATTGTAGTTGGACCTCAGCAGGATGGTTGGGTACCGTTTGAACCTTATGATAACGTTGGAACATTTTTCCAGACAGGTAAAACTTTCGAGAACAATTTAAGTTTGTCTGGTGGTACCGTAAATGATAATTATTATTTCTCCATCGGACATATGAATCAGGAAGGTATAGTTCCTTTATCAGATTTCACAAGAACAAGTGTTCGTTTATCAGGGTCAACTGCCTTGGGAAGTAAATGGAAAACTTCTGCAGGATTGAATTATTCAAAATCCGGAGGAACAAGGGCACAGCAAGGGTCAAACATATCAGGAGTTATGCTTGGTTTATTGAGAACACCGATTACTTTTGATAACTCAAACGGTTCTGATGATCCTACAGATCCTGCTGCATACATTTATGCAGATGGGACACAAAGAAATTATAGAGGTGGTGGCGGTTATGATAATCCTTACTGGACAATTAACCAAAATCCATTCGTTGATGATGTAAACAGAATGTTTGGTAATGCTGAAATTCAATACGACCCAATATCATGGTTAAATATTACCTACCGTGCAGGTGCAGATTTTTATTCTGACAGAAGAAAACAAATTTTTGCCCTGAATTCAAGAGGATTTCCTGCGGGACAAATAAATGATGACAACATTTTCAGTAGAGAAATCAATTCAGACCTTTTGGTTACTTTGAAAAAAGATTTTAGTGAAAAGCTGGCAGGTAGCCTCTTACTTGGTAACAATTTAAATACCCGCTATTTTCAGCAAACACATGCACAGGGTGACGGTCTTGTAATCCCTGATTATTACAATATGCAAAATGCAGTAGGTGTACAGTTTCAGGAATATCATAGCACGATTAGAACAATAGGATATTTTGGAAATGCAGAAATGAGTTATGCAGAAATGTTATACCTTGCTGTCTCCGGTCGCTATGATAAATCTTCAACATTCTTTAATGGAGATAAAGGATTCTTTTATCCTTCGGTAAGTCTTGGACTTATTATTACTGAAGTTCTCGGTATTGCAGATAATAAAATTCTTCCTTATGCTAAACTAAGGGCTTCTTATTCTGAAGTAGGAACACAACCCGGACCTTATTTAACTACCACAACCTATACATCGGGGTTTTATGGTGATGGCTGGATAACCGGAGTAACTTTCCCATATCTGGGATTAGCCGGATTCCAACAAGGTGATGTATTAGGAAACCCTGATCTGGGTCCTGAGAATACTAAATCGCTTGAGTTTGGAGCAGATCTAAGATTTCTAAATAATAGAATTGGATTAGACTTTACATATTATGATGCAACATCAGTTGATCAGATAATAGGTGTTCCTATAGCAGCTTCATCAGGTTATTTACAGCAAACGTTAAATGCTGCTGAAGTTGAAAATAAAGGTATAGAGGTGGCATTTAATGCAACTCCAATTAAAAGGAAAGACTTTTCGTGGGACTTTTTACTGAACTTCAGCCATAATGAAAATATTGTAAACTCATTAGCTGAAGGTATTGATGCAATAACTTTAAGTGGTTTTGAAGGTTCTCTTATTGCTGTTCTTCCGGGAGAATCATACGGCGTTATCTATGGGTCACAATGGGTTCATGATGCTGATGGAAATATTTTGCTTGCAGATGCTGCAGCCGTACAAGACGCATTTGACGGGGGTGTGAATGCCGGGTATGTTTATATTGTTGACATTGATGGAGATGGTGAACTAGATCCTGAAGATATAGACGCAAGCGTAGGATATCCTATGTTTGATGTTGAACAAGGCATTTTAGGCGACCCGAACCCAGACTATATTGCAAGTTTGATAAATACATTTACTTATAAAGGATTATCTCTAAGTTTTCAATTTGACCAGCGTAAAGGCGGTGATATGTGGAATGGAACAAGAGGAGCCTTAGACTTTTTTGGAAGAAGTGAATTTTCAGGAGACAACAGAGATCAGGATGTAGGATTTGCCGGCACTTACGGACATCTTAATGATGACTTTACAGTAGCTACCTCAGGTGATGGAAGTGATAATACATTCTTATTTGACCAAAATTGGGCACAGGGCGGTTTTGGAAGTGGATTCACAGGACCTACGGAACTATTTATAGAAGACGCATCTTTTATAAGATTAAGAGAAGTAAATATTTCTTATACTTTTGCTTCTAAAATACTTGAAAAATCACCTATTTCTTCGTTAACAGTTGGTGCTTCAGCCCGTAATCTCTGGATTAGTACAGATTATACAGGCGTTGACCCTGAAACAAGTCTTGTAGGAGCGCAGTCTTCTCAGGGACTTGATTATTTTAATAATCCAGGAACAAAAAGTTATGGGTTTAATTTAAAAGTATCATTCTAATATTTCATAACCGTTAAAATAGATGAAATGAAAAAGTATAATTTAATTTTCTCAATAATAACAGCAGCAACCATTGTATTATCAACTGGTGGCTGTAAACAAGGGTTTCTGGAGGGATATGATGTTGATCCAAATAACCCTGTAAATGTTAGTCCTGACCTCATTCTTACTACATCTGAAGTTGCCACTGCTACAGTATACGGCGGTGATTATGCAAGATATAGCGATATGTGGATGCAGCATCAGGCAGGAACAGATCGGCAGTTTAGTTCAATTGGTCAATATGTGATAACGGAATCTGACGTAGACAATACCTGGCGGTTTAATGCTTATGGCGGTGGTATGATTGACCTTTATACTCTTATTCAGGAGGAGACAGAAAATGGAAACTTCGCATATGTTGGCGTTGCAAAAATTCTAATGGCAGCAAATCTTGGATTATTAACAGATGGTTTTGGTGATATTCCATACAGTCAGGCGTTTCAGGGAGCTGATGATATTTCTCCGGCATTTGATAGTCAGGAAAGTATTTACAATGCTATACTTGATCTATTAACGACAGCTCATACTGATCTGGATGCGGACAGCCCGTTGTCACCCGGTGATGACGATATTGTGTTTGGCGGGGATGTAGATTTATGGCATGGTTCAGCAAATGCATTGAAAGCAAGATATCTTTTGCATCTTGCTAATCGCACTAATGATTATGCGGCTGTATTAGCAGCCATTGATGCAGGAGGTATTGCAGACAATTCGGGTGATATGCAAGTGCCATTCGGCGATCTTGTTAATGAACAGAACCTTTGGTTTCAATTTTATGAACAAAGATCAGGTTACCTAAGCATGGGAGCATTCCTTATAGATCTTATGAATGATCTGAGTGACCCAAGATTGCCTGCATATGCTACATTAAATGACGGAGGTATATATAATGGTGCTGAACCCGGTGAAGCTTTCACCAGTGAATTTTCAGTCATTGGTCTATTCTATGGTTCTGCAAATTCACCGATTCCCATTATCACATATGCAGAACAAAAATTCATTGAGGCAGAAGCTGCTTTCGAAACTGGGGATGATGCCCGTGCAGCATCAGCACACAATGAAGGAGTAGCTGCTTCTCTTGATAAAGTTGGAGTAACAGATGCTGCTTATATTGCTGCCAACGGAAGCGAAACAGCCGGAACCATAAGTTTGGAAAAAATTATGGAACAAAAGTATATTGCGCTGTTCACTCAATTTGAATCATGGACCGACTACAGAAGAACAGGATTTCCGGCAATCACTCCTGCTGCAGGTCAGGTACCACTTCGTTTCCCATATCCATCATCAGAAAGATTGTATAACGGATCTAATGTTCCGGCTGGGGGAACTATAAGTTCTGCTCTTTGGTGGGATGTTGATTAATAAATTTTAAATAAATAATATTAAAAGGAGGTTATTTAATAACCTCCTTTTTTTATTTTAATTTGTAGAATTCATATTTATTTGGAATTACATTATACATTATCAGTTCATTATTCAGTTCAAAGTCAAGAATAATTGATGATGTTACTTCTAAAGATTCACCCATGAAAAATGCTTTTAATTTTCCGTAATTGTCTGTGTAGACAATTGTATTCTTATCTGCTCTTATTTTTTTCGGTGTGTAAGATTCAATTAAATAATCTTCACCATCGTAAAACACATGAAAAAAATTATTATCATCAACCCACCAGATCATATTATCAATAACATCGTATTGTTTTGGAACTGAAGAATAATATTCGTTGCTTATTCCCTTATAAAAAATATTGAACCTTTCTTCGTCATCAATAAATGCTACAATATCATCTCCGGTTTTAAATAGTGGTGTTAAATTATCTTCAGCTACCACAATTTGCGCATCGCAAAAGGTATTATAATCCATCCGGAATACAGTTTCATCATTTGAACAATAAATTTCAGATGCATTATACATTTCATACACTTTACCACTCCAAAAAATTTTAAAATACCTGTAGTTATCAATATAGCTTACTGTACTGGATGCACATTGCACGGTATAAGGTGGATTATTATCTATTGTAAGTTTTTCATTCTGATAAAATATTTTAAAAAAACTCTGATCATCCACATATGCAACAATATTTTTCCCGGCTCTTATATATTTTACAGGATGCTGTTCCAGCTCAACGAATTTATCTTTCCAATAAACAAAAAAGTAATTTGCATAATCGTGCATTGCAGCAATGCTATCAGAAAATGCATACGGGTTATTTTGTATGAAACCGAGTGTTTCTTTTTTCTTTCCATCATATAAAGAAAAATTATAACCGAAACTATAATATAAATAATGATCGGTATTTAAATAAAACCTGGGGTTTGAAATTTCAAGGTCAGTTACCTGGTGGTTGCTGTAATATTTAAGTTCACCACTGCTGTTCATATAAGCTATACTATTTTGTTTAAACTGAACCGATTGTATTTTCTGGTGTTCAAGATGAACACTTCTGTCTGTGTCATACACATAGAAATTTCCGTGGAAATCGGAATACCCAAGCATATTTTGCGCATTTGCCCTATTATTTAAGAAACATAAACATATCCATATTGAAATATAAATTAAATTAAAATTTACAGTTAGAAATTTCATGGAGCTTATCTTTACCCGTGGCATAATTTTATTAACGGAGTTTTATGAAAAAATTTTTTAAGGATGAAAAATAATGTAACATATTTAAATATAAAATTACAAACTATGAAAACGATAATTATTCTTCTTGCAGCATGCATCAGTTTTTCTAACTCAGTAAAAGCACAAGCAGATGTTTCAAAATTGCCTCCTTTAGATGAATTAGGTAAGGGAACTTATGAAGGATTTGTAGGCGGATTATATCCCAACGGAAGTAATGAGATGCCAGCTGCTTTTTATAACGATGCTGTTGTAATGGCTAATTCAGTAGAGCCTTTAGATGCTTCAGGAAAAATTTCTGAAGCTGGGAAAATTGGATTAGTGACAATTGGAGCATCCACAGTTGCGATGTTTAGCGAAGGAATTGAAAAGGCAATTTATAATACACCCGGATTACGGGATAAAATTGTTTTTGTAAATGGTGGAATCGGCGGGCAGGACCTGAATAAAATTTACGATCAAAATGCAAAATACTGGCAGGTGGTGAGTAGTAGAGTTATTGAGGCCGGCTTAACAGATGAACAGGTACAGGTTGTATGGTTTCAGGAAGATGACCTGAAAAATCAAACAAGTGCATTTCCCGACAGGGCCGAAATGCTCGCAGATGAATTCACTTACGCAATTCAAAAAATGAAAGAAAGATACCCGAATTTAAAATTTGTGTATTTAACCGGAAGACATACTACTGATTATATGCCTGCAGATGCGAAAGCAAAACACCAGGAACCAAGGGCATATTTAAACGGATGGGCCAGCAAAGTAATTATTGAAAGACAAATTAATGGTGATGCTGAATTAAATTATAAAGGCACCGACGTAAAAGCACCCATGATAATTTGGGGACCTTATTTTTGGACACAGGGAAATAAACCAAGAAAAGATGGATACTATTTTTCACCTGATCTTGCGGCAGCTGATGGGGTACATCCAACGGATGCAGGGAAACAAAAAGTGGCAAGAGATATTTTAGATTTCTGGGCAAAAGATCCTGTTTCTCAATTATGGTTTCTTGAAAATCCTGATCTTATAAGTGCAATTGAAAATATAAAGAATGAAGATGTACAGAATGATATTCAATATTTAAAATTTTATATTCTAAATCAAAAGATGGAAGAAACTGATTTGAAAAATATTACAGGAAATATAAGAGTGCTGATTTTAGAGGATACTGTGGTTATAGCTGATAAAACATTTGTACCGGCAGATTCAATTGCAATAAATGAATTAAAGCCGGCAATGTATAAATACCTGATTAAGGATGATGGTGCTTATACAAGATCGGGAAAGTTTATGGTTGAAGATGATTATACAATTACTAAACTTAAAAATGATAAAACAGAAAAAAGAGATCGTCTGGAAATTGATACTACAAAAAAACAAAACCTTGTTGGACCTGACGAACCCGCCTGGTTTATAAACGGAAATAATAAATTACCAAAATTGGTAAGATTGTTAGGCGGAGATAAATATGCGAAAGCTATTTTTACAACACCTGACGGTAAAGTTGTTTTAGAAGTTGAAGATGTATTAAAAAAACATACAAATGTGAATGCTGAAATTCCTTCCGGGGAATATATACTCAAATTTTATGATGAAAATGGAAAGCAGATAGATATAGAAAGGGCGATACCTGAATATTTAAAAATACATTAAACAATCTTCACCCGAAAGCCTGTTTTGTAAAATAATATAAGCGGTTTCTATTATTTTTAATGGACTCCAATGGTTAATTATAGCTACAGGAATAAAGAAATCACTAAA
>JACMJP010000253.1 GCA_014380545.1 Chitinophagales bacterium
ATCGCAGGCATATTCAAAAGACAACGGAAAATTCTATTCACCACCCTGGATGAAAATTTTTATAAGAGATGCAGAAGATCCTTTTACAATTTTGCCGGATAATAAAACAGGCTGCATGAATATTATTGATCTTGCAAATATTAATTCCTGCTGCTTTATTGCAACACAGGATCTTGGGAAAATAAATAAGGATACTTCCTTTGAAGTATTAGGGAGATTTGATTTGAGTGATGTGAGAGGTTGCAATTTAATGATTGAATGAAACGTTTTTCAATCCTCCATCCATTCATCCAAATCCCGCCGCTCTTTTTTTGTTGGTCTGCCTGTTCCCTTTTCACGAAATACGCTTGGCAACATTTTATCTACTCTTAATTTCATTAATTCTTCTTCCGGTGTAATGTCTTCACAATATTGTTTCGCCAGTTCGGCGCCAACTCTTTTTTCGAGAATTCCCAGAACACGATATTTATATTTCACCAGGCCTTTTCTAACCGTTACAATTTTTCCGGGAGTAAGCTGAAAGGATGATTTCACACTTTCCTCCTCCACTTTCACTTTTCCGGAGCTAATAGCATCTGCAGCAAGTGTTCTAGTTTTAAACAGGCGTACTGCCCACAACCATTTATCTATCCTGCATTTGTCCGCCATACGTTTATATCTTCAGCAAAAATATCTCTCAATCCATGTAATTTTGGGAAAATTTTTAAGGCAAATGCAAAAACCGGAAACAGCAAAGGAAATTATATTATCACTTACAGAAAGGTTTCGCCCTGAAAAAGCAGAACCGGGTTATGAAACTACTTTTCATCTTGACATTTCAGGAGAACGGGGCGGACAATATACTGTGAATATTCAGGACAGAAAGATAGATGTACAGGAAGGATTAAACGGGACCGCAAAATGCATTGTGAGGGCCAAGGATGAAGTATATGAGGATGTGGAATGGGAGCGCACAAATCCGCAAATGGCATTTATGCTTGGTAAAATAAAAGTGAGTGATATTGGAGAAATGCTTGACTTTGCAAGTTTATTTCATCGTTGCCCACAATTTTATAAATAATAATACTTAAAAATATTCTGCGTTATTGGTATAATTTTTTTATAATGGCGGCAGACAAAATCAATACAATGAAAAAAATACTCTTAATTGTTTTTCTTTTATCAACCTACATAATCCGGGCGCAAATTTTGACTTCAAATTTTAATGGTCTATCAGCTACAACAGGAAATTTAAGACCTGATGGTGAAACTTTTGGAATTAGTTTGCAAAATGAAATGATACACATTCGTGACCTTGATACTTCTGTTGTTTATGATGTATTATATGAATTTAAAAATACTACCGCCAGCTATGGCAATTTTAATGTAATGCAGCCTGTTACTTTATACTTTAATGAATTTCGCCCCGGCTTGCGTTCACCTATGCTTGACAAGCTTGCAATTGTATTTAATGATATTTTTAAAATACAAGATGGAACAATAGATACAAGGGACCAGATAAAAGGAAATTTCGACCAGCGTTTATTTGTGCGTCGTTACGTAAGCACCCAAAATTTAAAGGCACTTGGTATTGTTGCAGATATTTTTAAAAATAATCAGAGGGCGACATATAAAAAAGTTTTAGTGGAATTTAAATGGCTGGATGAAGATCCGTATAACCTGGAAAAAAATACTGAAGTACTTGCCATGGAAATTAAATTTATCACTGACTTACAATTTAACCCGAACGAACAATTTAATGTTTTATCATTTTTAAAATTACCTGCTACTATTTGCGGAATTGAGCAAAAACAAATTTATGCCCCTTACCAGATAGGCTACGATAAAAATTGGATAGGAACAATAAAAAATATTTACATACAGCATGATATATTTAATGCAACCCCTATTATTCCTTCAACATTTACTTATACTAATAAATATGTAGGGGAACGAAACCAGGTTATAGTCGTAAAAAA
Organism: Chitinophagales bacterium; assembly: GCA_014380545.1. GTDB lineage: Bacteria > Bacteroidota > Bacteroidia > Chitinophagales > BACL12 > JACMJP01. Next base: position 1,959 of record JACMJP010000253.1, read on the forward strand.
TATTACACCTGCTGATAAACAGCATATCGCATTTTATACTATCCGGGATAATTATCAGCAATGTGGTAAAAATAAATTACTTGAGGAACGATCCATTATTCCAATCCCGGTAAAAAATGTTACTGCATCAAGCTGGATAAAAACAGATAATAAATTTACAAACAGAAATTATGTTGTAACTAATGAGGTTGCTGTAAGTGATAATATCCAATTGTATCAAACAGGCAACCCCGCAAATTTGGATTTGCTTAATAAAGATTTTCGTTCTAAACCCTACACATCTTATTTATTGAATGATTATTTTACAGGTGATTGTAATAATAATGCATCAGAAATTGATGTAAAAGAAAGCGGACATCCGATTTATGCGTTTGATATTTCAAATTACAACGAAGATGATTCGGCATTTGCCGGAAGGGAAAATTTGCAGATGCAAACATGCTGGTGCGAAGGCGCTGCCACTGCAGGCAAAGGCGAGTATATTGAATTTGAATTAACCCAGCCTGTAAAGGCAATTAAAATTTATAATGGCAACCAGGCGAATAATAAAGTTTTTGATGAAGGAAGTAAAGTTGATATTATTCGTTTTTCTTCAATGGATGGTTTATTTAAGGATATCATATCTTCCATTATTGATCTTAAAATACAAAACTTATATAACATTAAATTACCTGCGGGAAAATATCGTATTTATGTTGATGATGTAGATGTAGGGAAAATTCCAACTACTTGTATTTCTTCCATCACCTTTGACTTTGACCTGCAGGATGAATGGTACCAAAAAAGTATGCAGCTACTTGAGAGTGCTTATAAAAAACCGAAATAATCTTAAATCAAATTAAATAGTATTAAAAACCTGCAACTTTATTTCTTCATAGGGTTTAGGCTTTGAACGCATAAAATAAAAAAATCCGGCTATGCCGGATATTGTTTTAATGAGATAAAATATGTTTTAATTTTTACTTCTTTGTTCCGTTTTCACTTATTGCCGGTTTCTTTTCATTTTGTTGCATCACTTCAGTTTGATGATGTATACTTTCTTTATGAATAGCATGAAATAATTCTGCAATAAATTTTTCGGTTAAGGCCTTCCTTGTTCCCATATCCATTCTTGTTTGCACAATTTCATTCCAGCGGCTTGGTTGAACAATTGCTAAATTATGTTCCCGTTTATATTCACCAATTTCCCTTACAATATCCATTCGCTCGCTCAACACTTCTAATAAATATTTATCCAGGCTGTCAATTCTTGAACGCAACGTATCCAGTTGATTTTCTGCTTCAGGATTTTGATCTATATTTTCTCTTACAACTAAAGAAGCTATCAATTCACCAAAAGCCGAAGGTGTTAATTGTTGTTGTGCATCGCTTAATGCTTTATCCGGATTAATATGTGACTCAAGGTGAATTCCATCAAAGCCGATATCAAGAGCAGTTTGTGCTACTTCTTTTAATAACTCACGGTTACCGCATATATGGCTTGGATCGCAAATAATAGCAAGTTGCGGATAACGACGTTTTAATTCTATTGGAATATTCCACCTGGGAATATTTCTGTACTTTGATTGTTCGTGTGTGCTGAATCCACGGTGAAGAGCGGCAAGTTTTGTAATACCCGCACGATTTAGTCTTTCAAATGCACCTATCCATAATTCAAGATCCGGATTAATAGGGTTCTTCACTAAAACAGGTATATCTACACCTTGTAATGCATCGCAAATTTCCTGCACTGCAAAAGGGTTAACGGTTGTCCTTGCGCCTATCCATAAAATATCAATTCCACTGCGCAATGCTTCGTAAACATGCTTCACATTTGCGACCTCGACTGCACATGGTACTTTATTATCAAAGCTGGCATCTTTCAACCACTTTAATCCAACACTTCCTATTCCTTCAAAGGAATTCGGGCGGGTTCTGGGCTTCCAGATACCTGCTCTTAAAATGTCAATATTGTATTTGCTGATTTGTTTGGCGGTTTCATGCATCTGCTCTTCGCTTTCAGCACTGCATGGTCCTGCCATAATTAAAGGGGTTTTAAAGTTAAATCCCCATTTACTAATTGGTGTTATGTTCAATTCTTTACTCATCGTGGCGTTTGAGTGTTTTTGTTAAAAATAATCTAATTTTTATTAATTCTGCTGCAAAGAAATGGAATATTTACATTTATTTCAATATTCTCAATCGATGCTTCCCTTTTCGTAAACTCCTAAAACTTTGGTTGCGTTACTTTTACGTTGCAATATAAAATTTACATCATCCGTATGTTTCTTATTGCTGCTCACTGTTTCAAGGTATATGAATTTCTTTTCCTGAATCTCGAGCTTCTCCGAATACAATACTTTTGTTTGATGTTCCTTAATAATTTTCTCAGCATGCTCTATATACTCAGGCTGTAAGACAATTGATGCTTTAGGAGTGGTAAAGGTTGTTTGCTTTGCAGTTGTAGCAAAGGGTGAAAGAATGAAGAATCTTGTATAATTATTTATATGGTCGTCAATATTTTGAGCAACATACTGCAAGCCGTAATGTTGTATTGCATCTTTATTACCAATAGCAGCAGCAAGTTCTAATTTTTCATCCATGATCTTTTTTATTCCACCCGCCGTACTCGAAGTTTCAATAAGTTTTATGAAAGGGTACTTTTGAAGAAAAACAGATGATTCTTTAATAGCCATTTTATGAGAATAAATTGTTTTTACATCTTCAACTGAAATATCATTTAATGCAGCAAGATGTAAATTGATGTGGAAATATATTTCCCCTACTACAAATAAATTGCTTTCAATCACTCTTTTCAGGTTTCCATGTACTGCACCGGCTAATGTATTATCTATGGCAATGATACCAAAGTATGAAATATGCTTTTTTACTGTTTCAATAATTTTATCAAATGTGTTGCATGAAATAAATTCGTTTTCCCTTCCGAAATATTTTTGAGCTGCAAGAAAATGATATGAATAAGGTTCACCCAGATAAGCTATGGAAATATTTTTCTGCATTTTTATTTTTATCCGTCACAATTAAAAAAGGAAACGCAAAGATGCTTAATTAAAAATAAACCCGTAAATAGGTAAATTTAAAGGGGGGAAAAATAGAATAGTTATCAGCTTCAAACTTACGTTAATTTACCAAATACTTTCCTTACTTTGCAGTTTTAAAAACAGCATATGATTGATAAAAATATTAGAACAGCAAGTACCCCTGAAGGGAAATTTTATTGTAGTGAAGAAAATTATCAGCTTGCTATTGAAAATGTATTTGCAAGAACCTGGCACTGGATAGGGGATAAAAGTACCTTTCCGGAAAATAATTATTTATATCCCGTATGGCTGCTGAATGGTTGTTTAAATGAACCCTTATTAATTAGTATTGATGCAAATAACAAAATGCAGTGTGTTTCTAATGTATGCACTCACCGTGGATTTGTTTTGGTAGAAACTCCTGTAAAAACTTCAGTAATAAGATGTCGTTACCATGGAAGGTGTTTTTCTGCTGAAGGGAAATTTATGAGCATGCCTGAATTTGATGAAGCAGAAAATTTTCCGACAAGAATGGATGATCTCACGCAATTAAATTTAGAAGAATGGGCAGGCGTATTTTTTACCGGCATTTTTCCTTTGGTGTCTTTTGAAGAAGTAATGAAACCGGTTAATGAAAGATTAAATTGGTTTCCTTACGGGGATTTAAAATACTCTGCCGAACACTCAAAAGATTATGATATTAACGCAAACTGGGCATTGTATTGCGATAATTATTTGGAAGGTTTTCATATTCCATTTGTGCATAAAAGCTTAAATAAAGTTATTGACTACGGAAATTATGAAACACATTTATTTCCGTATTGTAATTTACAGCTCGGCATTGCAAAAGAAAATGAAATGATCTTTGATTTGCCAGAAGGTTCGCCCGATTACGGAAAAAATGTTGCCGCATTTTACTGGTGGGTATTTCCGAATATGATGCTGAATTTTTATCCTTGGGGGTTATCCATAAATATAGTACAACCAAAAGGAGTTGATAAAACAACAGTATCTTTTAAAACATATATTTCAGATATTTCTAAATTCAATCAGGGAGCAGGAAGTGACCTGAACAGGGTGGAATTAGAAGATGAAGAAGTAGTGGAAAGTGTGCAGAGAGGTTTACGTTCAAGGTTATATTTCCGTGGAAGATATTCTCCTAAAATGGAAAAAGGAGTGCATCATTTTCATCAATTAATGCAGCAGTATATGTATCACAAAAACTGAGCTTATAATCTTTTTAAATAAGCTATTTTATTTGGAAATCTTCCGGTGTATGAAACCGGAACCCGTCATTTGTTGAACTAAAACACAAACTAATACGTAAATTTAACAATGCAATGAAATAAGAAATAAATTTCCCGTATTGAGAAATCTAATAAAACAAACCCGCTTTTTATCTGGTTACTTTTTAATGCCCGCTGTGGTTTGTTTGCAGGAAAAATATTGACTTTGTTTTAAGCAGGCATTAAATGTGTTTATTTTACATAAAAAATATCTGTATGAAAAGTATGCAACTACACCAACTTATTCCCGCCAAACTTAGGATATTGTCTTATTTTCCAACCTTTATTTTTAAAAAGCAAACTATAGTACAATCTTCTATAACACTGGAGGAGGAATATAAATATGATCCTGAGCAATATTGTTTAGATAAGGGCATTATTCAACATCCTTCTTTTCTCAGAGCAGGTAAGCATAAAAATTTGCGCATAAAAGACAGGTAATTATACAATTTTTATTACATCATAATATATAATAACCCGTCACAGTTATTCTAAACCCCTTCATTGTTGTAGGGGTTTTTATTTAACTTGGGTTGTTGTAGAAAAAGGAGGGAAATCAGCAGGGTTTTATGCAGTTCCGTATTATAATGTTTTTACTTCTGACATTCCATTGCAGATTTTTTCATTCTTGTACAAAATGTAATTAAGAACTCTTTTACTTTAATTAATATATTCTATAGAATAAAAAATAAAATCTAAGAAGCTGTTCCGGCTCTGCCGGGGATAAAAAGATGGTCAATCTAATACACCTGCGAACTGAGTATTGATTTTATCTTCCTTTTAGTAGCAATGCTTGTACTGTAATATAAATGCCCAGTTACAGAGCTTGGAAATCTATTATTATCAGTTAAGAAGGAACAATTAATAAATTCAATATTACTATGTTTCTCAGCAATAGAAATATCCGGATGAAGGCCAAGTGGCTTATAAAAATTCCGGATACTTGAAAGCATAAGCAGCCCGTCATTTTTATTATACAATATATGGCATTTGCCTGAAATTACTTCCAGGTTTTTTAATAACTGCTCACCTGTCAGTTTATCTTTATTTATATCTGGCGCTGCAAGAATTACATGATCAAATAATCTTTTTTCATAATGCTCACTTTCCAGCAGATCGAAAAATATTTTATTACCCATGCAATGACACATCAGGTTATAATTATAATTATCATCCGGGTTTATTGCATATAAAATAGAAAACAACCTGTTAAGCAAAGCAGATGATTGCAATGAGTTATTTTTATTCGCTTCGTAAGTAATTGCTTTCGTATCCCACAGAATATAAAAAACATAATCAATTGGGTTTTCAGGATCATGAATATAGGATTCGGAAAAATCAATTACTTGTGATTTTACAAACCAGTTATTGGAACCCCACATAGCATGAAGAAAAAATAATATAGAGGCCGGTTCATCAGGAGATATTTTATTTTCAAGATATTTCTCAAATCTTTTCACAGATAAATCAAATTCCTCATTAGCAGGTAATATTTCTTTCACTTCCTTTTGAAGGACATTGTTGAACTCACCTAGCTCAATACAGTTTTCATCAATATTGAGACGAATGAAAAATACATTTTCAGCCGTTACTACTAAAGACATAAAAGTACAGCAGAAAAATAAAGCTGATATAGATTTTTTCATACTAATTCTTTTATAATACAAGGGCAAAACTATATTGATAAACCATAATCAGAAAATTGATATTTGCAATTTATAAAAACCTTTTATTGAATTCTGCAAATTCTTGCTCTGGATATTTACCAGTACACATTTTATACCTCTGCATCTTCTCCAACGAAACAAATAAAATTCAGAAATATATATTCGGGATAAAATAAAAATTAATAAAATAGTGGTGAATTCAAGTGTGTATATATGTATTTTACTGCAGTTAATAGTATATTTCCCTGCATTTGTCAGTAGAAAATGTCTTTTAGTAATGCATAAATAGCCGTTTGTATTTATTTTAAGAATTATTAAACAATTTTCATCCAATAAGTTAAAAAGGAATTTTTCTTGTGTTATTTGAAATAAAGCTCTTTAAATTTGAGTAAATATTATTAAAAATGTCTGCTCCTCAACTTAACCTGTTTTTACAGGGCATTAGAATAACAAGGTTATTACTATTGCTAATTCCACTGAAAACATTTTCGCAAACTCCGGTTGATGCCAAGATCATGGATAACGGCCCTGTTCACTGGCTTGTGCCGGGAAACTACCCCCTTGAAATTACGCTCACTAACAATGATGTGGATTTTGAAGGTATTTATTCAATTGATGCAAGCTGGCAGATTGATGGCGGAACAATTCATGCATGTACGGTTGATGAATTTATGTTCGGCACTTATATTCCTTCCGGGTTCATTGCTTATTGCGATATTATTACACATACTGATGAACTTGAGTTTACTGAACCCGGAATTTATAATTTGAAAGTATGGACATCGCTACCGAATGGTTATGCGGATGAATATGCTTCTGATGATACGCTCTATACTACTGTTCGTGTAGTTGACAGCTTGCCTGAAAAATATGAATTATTATATTTTGGTACACATCAAAATTGTTTTCCATGTGGTGGTATTGGTGAAGAAAATTTAGGAACCATTCATGATACTTATGGAGATGCAGTAAATGTTGTGCGCATTCATGCAGAAGCATCGGGTACAGGTGAAGACATTTTTGCAACAGATGAAAGCAATACATTAAATGATCTGTATGTTTGGAATTATACAGGACATCCTGCATTTTTGCATGACCTTTATCGTTTTCCGGTAGTTGATTATTCATTTATTGCATATACCATAGGCAATGTTGAAGGAGTTGAATTCCGTAAAGATTTTAAATACCCAATAGAAGTATCTGTAAAAAAACTTGAGATGGATACTATAACAAGAACATATTCAGGAGAAGTGCATGCAAAATTTTATGCTGATTATGATGGCGCTTTAAGCATGAATGCAATTATTACAGAAGATAGTTTATATGCGTATCAAATGGGGTATCCTGATATTTATTTATGGCACATGAATATTATGCGGGATATGACAGCAGGAGTTATGGGAGATAATACTATTATTCCACTCCATGCTATAGGCGGATTAACTTATGTATACCCGTTCAGCGGAATTCTTGATGAAGAATTTAATTATAAACTAATTTATGTAACAGGAATTGTTCAAATTTATGATGCTGATGATTCACTGCATGCAGAAATATTAAATAGCGGAAGAACAAAGCTCACAGATTTTAATACAGAAGATATTGATACATCTGTTCAGGTGATCAATAATTCTTTAAATACAATAAACATATTTCCGAATCCTGCAAATGATGTTATTACAATAAGTGGTAATATAATTTATGATGCTGCAGCAGAAATAATCATTACAGATCTTTCAGGAAAAATTTTAATGCAGCAACAATTAAATGCACTTTCAAAAGATGAAAATATCCGGTTAAACATTCAGGATATTGCATCAGGGATATATTTTCTGCAAATACAAAGCGGCGAATATCAAACTGTTTCAAAAATTGAAATAGTGCGATAAAAAAACCTGTGCGAACAGAAAAATAATTTATTGTCACTGTAAAAAAATCACTTATGTTTAAAAACTACCTGTTTAAAATTTCGGGTATACTCATTATACAATTATTTTTAGTTATACCTAAACTCCATGCACAATATTGCGATCCGCTCATTGTATATGGAACAACTACAGGAACAGCCCTTAACCGTTTTGTTCTTGGAGATATAGATAATACAAGCGGTGCAGGCGATCCTTACAATGATTACACAGATCTATCAACAGAATTAACACCGGGATCAGAATATACCGCAACAATTTATAATTATGATAACGGATGTTTCTTTGCTGTATGGATAGATTATGATCATGATGAAATATTTGATGAAGAAGAAAAACTATCATCTGAAATTTCTCTGTTCGGATCAGATCATGAAGATATAGAGTTCACAGTTCCGGAAACAACATTATCAGGAGAAACCAGACTAAGGGTATTAGGCAGTTCATCAATGGGCTTTTATCTTGAGCCTTGCGGCGATGATGACTATTACTATGGAGAAGCGGAAGATTATACAATTATTATTTCAGCCACATCAGAATATGATGCAGGAATCAGCGCAATTATTTCTCCTGTTTCAGGTTGCGGGTTAACGGGGAGCGCATCCGTTCAGACAACAATTACAAATTATGGTTTGGAAGATATTACTTCAGGAAGTTTTACAGTAAAATATGAATTAACAGATCCTTTACTTGGAGTTTTACCAGTTATTTCTCAGGAATATGATGGTGATGATCTCAGTAGTTTTGAATCTGCTGAATTTACTTTTTCGTCTCCCGCAGTATTTACTTCACCTGGTATTTATTCATTAAAAGTATGGACCGAATTAGATGAAGATATTGCTGCATTTAATGATTCATCAATAAACATTATTGAAAATATTCCGATTATAAATACATATCCTTATATACAGGATTTTGAAACATCATACCCCGGATGGTTATCAGGAGGAATAAATAATTCGTGGGAATTAGGAATGCCCGCAGGAGATATTATTGCAGAGGCTCCTCCCCTTACACCTGATAGTGAATATTCATGGGGAACAAGTTTAACAGGGAATTATAATATAGATGAAATATCATTTATCACAACTCCATGTTTTGATCTTTCATCACTGGTATTACCATATATTGAGTTTGATATTTGGTGGGAGACAGAAGAACACTGGGATGGTGCAAATTTTCAATATTCTTTGGATGGTGGTGATACATGGACAATTCTTGGCGATGTTGGTTCAGGAGAAAACTGGTACACATGGGATTACATTTTTTCTATGGAATTTTTAAGAGGATGGGAAGGAATTGGCGGTGAATGGAAAAGAGCTTATCAGGATATTAGTTTTCTTGCAGGAGAACCCGCAGTGCGGTTTCGTTTATTTTTTCAAAGTGAAGATTCTCCCTGGTATGATAGCGACGGAATTGCTTTTGACAATTTTAAAATATCAGATTCGAATACGGATGATCTTAGTGTAGCATATCTTATTTCTCCTGTTGCAGCATCCGTTGATTATTCTGCTACAACAGATGTAACAGTTACAATAACAAATCTCGGAACAATACCGCAATCAGGATTTAATGTTGCTTATAATGTAAATGGTGGTGTTGCATACTCATCTTTATTTGCGGGAACAATTGATCCTGGAGAAAGTGCAGATTTTAATTTATCTGTATTTGATTTCAGTGCTGACGGAATTTATGATATAAAAATATGGACAGAACTTGCAGGTGATATGAATATTTTAAATGATACATTAAATATGTCCATCTCGAATACAATTCCTGTTAGCGGTACCGATGCATATTTGATCTATTCAAATTCAACAGGAACTGAACCATTTTACGGAACAGAATATGAAGATGATATGGATGAAGTTTTCGCCGGAGTCTGGGATCAGAAATACTTTGAAGAATTAGAACCTTTGGAAGTATTTAATGAAAATACTTGTTTCATATATTTAGCAGGAGGGTTTGATCAGGCAAATGAACTGGAAATATTCCTTAATAATAATCAAATAATTATTGAAGCATGGGTAGAGTCGGGCGGGCATTTAATTATAAATGCATCACCCGGAGAAGGAGACGGAATGAGTTTAGGTTTTGATGGAGTTGAATTATTATTTCCTTATTATACTTTTAGCGGTGCTGCTGTAGATAGTACACATCCTGTTTTCACAGGCATATATTCACCAACTTTAGCTGAATATTTAGGATCCTTTGTAGCACAAGGAAAAATTGAAGGAGATTTTATTCCAATTTTTGAAGATCCTTATACAGCAGATACATATCTAATGGGAGAAAAACTATGGGGAGATGGTAGAGTAATTTTTGCAAGTATAAATAAATACATGGACTGGTATACTCCTATAGAGGGAAGGAATATGCATTTGAATATGATATATTATTTAAAGATATGCGGACAGGTTGATATAGGAGCAACAGCATTAATTTCTCCTGTAAGCGGATGTGGTTTAATTGCAGAAAATGAAATAACAATCAAAGCAGATAATTTCGGGACTGCAGATGCGGGAAGTATTCCTGTTTATTTTACTGTTGATGGAGGGACAGCTGTTGCCGGAACAATTCCATTTATTGCCGCAGGCAGTTCTGTTGAATATACTTTCCCGGAAACTGCAGATCTTTCAGAACCAGGATTTCATTCAATTACTATCTATACTGGTTATTTAGGTGATGTTGATGAAACAAATGATCTTATTAGTACAGGAGTTGAAGGGCTTGCAACACCATCAATTGAATTAGGAGAAAATTTTATTGCCTGTGATGAAGCAGTGCTTGATGCAGAAAACCCTGGTTCAATTTACGATTGGAGCACGGGAGCATCAACGCAGGAACTTACAATAACAACCTCAGGAATATATTCCGTTTTAATTACTCATCCTGTTTCAGGTTGTTTTGATTCTGATACTATTACTGCAACAATTGAATATTTTCCGGTTGCAGATTTTACATATACAATTGATGGCTCTGATGTTAGTTTTACGAATACGTCAGAAGGTGGAACTTCCTTTTCCTGGAATTTCGGAGATGGTTTTGGTAGTACAACAGAAAGCCCTTATCATACATATGAAAATGAATCAACATATATTGTTACACTTACAATTTATAACAGTTGCGGTTCTGATGATTATACAACTACAGTTGATCTAACACCGGAAAATATTCATACTTTGTCATTAATGAATAATACGCAGTTGTATCCAAATCCTGCTACCGGTTTAACAACTATAGAATTTAATTTTCCTGAGCCACACCAGCTATCGCTTGAACTGTTGAACTCAACAGGCGAAATAGTCTTTAGTAAATATGCAGGAACAATAAAAAACGAAAAGTTTGAAATGGACCTTTCAACTTATTCATCCGGGGTCTACAGCTTAAAAATAATTACAGAAGAAGTTTCATTTTACAAAGATCTCATTATAGTAAAATAATTTGTTGTTTATAGCGGATAAACGCCGGAGCCTGAACATATAACTTCATTGCTATATGTTCAGGTTTTTAAATGTAAAAGGGAAATATAATTTCAAAAAAAACGAACTATCGAATAATTATTGGCCATATTTAAGGTTACTTTACAGTTCAGGCAATGTGGTTTTCTATCTCTTTATGCAATAATTCTCTATCCTGCATCGTTAGCCCAAAATCTAACAACCATTCAGTAAACTAAAAACCATATTTTATGAGAAATGTAATCATACTCTCATCCATCCTTATCTCCTTTTTATTTACAAATTGCACACAGGAAAAACAGCAAAACACAGCAGTACAAAAAATTAATATTACTGAAGATTATACTTTAAATCCTGCGCCGGTAAATAGTGTTGCCCGTTTTACTGAAAGTTTTTCAAATACAACGGATAGTTATTTTTCAAAACAAAAGCCATCGGTACAAAAATTCAATATTCAGGAGGATGTACAATCAGAAATTATATGTGATGGCGGAACAAAAATTCAATTCCCATCTGACGCATTTGTGTATGCGGACACAAAGCAACCTGTGGAGGATAAAGTGGAGATTTCTATAACAGAATATTTATCTAATGCTGATATAATTTTTGGAGGACTGCAAACGATGTCGGGAAAAGACATGCTTGAAACAGGTGGCATGATATATATAGAAGCATACAGTGATGGAAGAAAATGTGCAATAAAAGACGGTGAACATTATGCAATAGAAATTCCTGCTTTGCAAAATCAGGGCGATATGCAATTGTTTTATGGCGTTGAAGAAGAAGATAACAGAATTGATTGGGTTACTGCGAATGGTAATTCCAACTTGAGGGAAGATAATGTTTCAAACATTCCCCAATTTGAAGGAGGAATAGTTGGCTTATACACTTATTTAAATCAGAATATTACCCTACCAGAAGGTGCAGCAGGTGTAACATTGAAGGCGCATAAAAATATTCTCGTAACGTTTACTTCCACCGGTGAGATAATAGAAGTAAAACCGCACCCCACAGTAAAAACTTACATAGATAATCAAATAGTGGATGTATTAAAGTATTCGCCGTGCTGGGAAATGCCCATCATAAATAGCAACGAGATACGGATGGTGCAAATACCATTTGAAGTGAACTGGATAAGAGATCCGAATACAATTCCATTATCCTTAAGATTAAAAGACCAGGCTGAAAGGGATAATTATAAAGCATTTTTTAATATGAACAATTATATGATGGCATCGGGGAAGCTTGGTTGGATCAACTGCGATAGATTTATCAATACTGATGAACCAAGAGTTGATCTCTTTGTACAATTGGATAATACAACTGATATGAAAATAAATCTTCTTTTTAATGATATCCGTGGGTTTATAACAGGAGTAAAATGTGATAATGGATATGTATTTAAGAATATTCCCGCAAATGAAGCAGCAACCATTGTTGCACTAAAAATTGAAGGCACAGAAATGAAATTGGCAATACATTCCTGCATTACGGGAGATATCGATATTACTGATCTGGAATTTGAAACAGCAGATAACACAACAATAAAAGAAAGATTAAATAATCTTGGATATATGCCGGATTTTGCGACAGCAAGTTTATAAAAAAACTGAAGGCTATTAACGAAGAAAGCGGACTCAATCTGTTACAAATGAATCCGCTTTCGCAATTTAAATATCCGTAGACATTTATTTCGCCCCTGATATTCGAATCCGGGTCTTGTCTTGCGACTACACCACTGAATTTTTCTTTCGAAAAATCCTGAACATTTCATTGCTGAAAAGTTCGTTCTTCATTTCAGTCCGGTAAATTTTTCATTGCTGATAAACTTTCCTTTCTTCATGATGAACTCGGATATTTTCATCAAGTGATTCAAAAGTATATCAGAATTTTAAAACTGCAACATTTAGAAGCGGTTATTTACGAACAATTTTATCACAGTATTTATACACATTTTGTGGATATCAATTTAGGTAATAAGGCCTTAATTCAATGGCTTTTAAGTAGAAATAAAATACGTAATGCACATTCTATATAACTTGTTTATTAAGTAAGGGTAAATTTTTCTTTTAAAACCTCTTTTCCATTTACAAGTATTACAATAAAATGTTCTCCGGGATAATGTTTCCTGGTGGTAAGATCTCTTAAATGGTGTAATTTTTTAAAGGAAACTATTTTTTGTGATGTAAATTCTCCTTCTTTTAACTGAAATACCTTTTTTGAATGTGTCTTATTTGCCTTCACATAAAATACCGCATATTCAATTCTGAATTTTACTTTCTTTTGCTCCACATTTTTAAAATCAAAATTGAAAGCAACACTTTCACCTATTTTTAATTTCTTTTTTGATAACTTCAAATTTTTCACTTCTGATTTATGTGAAGTTTTTATGTCAAAGGTTTTCAATGCTTTTGCATCACCTTTTTTTAATAATGTTCTGCTTGCATGCCTGATGATCCAATTTGTATTTTCAGAAATTCCTTTCCACCTCTTAATAATTTCAAGTACAATATGCGGGTTATCTTTCGAAATATCATTCAAATTATTGGCAACGCTTTTCCTGACAGTTTCCGAAGAATCGTTTTTTAAGTTTTCAAGAATGGGTAAAATTGGTGATGGTTCTTTTTTAAATGCAGGCAATGCAATCGCCCAGGGTAACCTTGGTCTGCATCCCTCGCTTGATAATCTTCTTACGTATTGATTATTGTGTGTACTCCATAACAACATGTGCTGCATCATTTCCTTTTCATATTGTATTATGAATGGACGCACTGCAAATTCGCAGCTTGCAAATTTTGTAATTTCCTCAAACGATTTAATAGATGTTTTCATATCATGCAAACCAAACAGCTCAATATATTCAGGCAGGAACATTTGCAGAAAATTTAAACCCTCTCCTTTTCTATTAATATATTCTTTAGTTATTGCTACAATGTAACCTGAGCCAGTTTTAAAATGGGGAGGCAATGTCTTATGCAATGCCAACGTTATTTTTCGCATGCGTCGTTTTAATTCGCTTTGTTCCCATTCAGCATCTTTTACAAGCAGCATAAATTTCTTTTTATTGAAACCCGGAACACATTTCTCCATCACATTACATAATTCATCAAAAAATTGATCGTTATATAAATTCTTCAGTTGGTAGGCCATATATTAAAATTCAACCAGTGTTACTCCATCTCCTCCCATGTTGTTTTCTTCAAACTGATATTTTTTCACAGCTTTATAATTTTTTAATACCTGTTGTACGGCAGTCCTCAATACACCTGTTCCTTTTCCATGCATGATACGCAATTGAAATACGTTTCGCATTAATGCTTTGTCCAGAAAATTTTCCAGTTCCATCATCGCTTCTTCCTTTGCCTTTCCCCG
>JACMJP010000254.1 GCA_014380545.1 Chitinophagales bacterium
CTTTTAAAGTGAAGGAAGAAACGGAATTAAAGATAGGGGATGTGATTGCGACTTTAGATACTGATGCAGTTGGTGGAAAACAGGTGGCAGATAACAGTAAGCAGTTAAAAGTTGAAAATAAAAGGGTGGCAGTAAAGAAACAAGAAACGGAATCTAATAACAATGAAATAAAAGTTGAGGAGCCAAAGGGGGAAAATCCGGTACTTACAAATCAGCATTCTACAATTACTCCTCTTGCGGAAAATATTGCAAAGGAAAATAATATTGACATCAATAAAATTACCGGAACAGGGATTGGAGGAAGAATTACAAAGGATGATATTTTAAATGCAATTAAAAACGGAATAAATCCAAAAGAAATAATTAAATCAACAAAAAGAAATTCAAGGGAACAACGGGAAGAAAAAATTTCGAAGCTGCGTAAAACAATTGCAAAAAGATTAGTGGGTGTGAAAAATGAAACTGCCATGCTTACAACTTTTAATGAGGTTGATATGAGTGCAGTAATGGCGATAAGAGAAAAATATAAAGTGAATTTTGAAAAAAAATACGGTGTTGGTTTGGGCTTTATGAGTTTTTTTGTGAAGGCATGTTGCAATGCACTGATGGAGTTTCCGAGTGTGAATGCATATTTTAATGAGGACACTATTTTGTTTAATGATTTTTGTGATATATCCATTGCGGTTTCAACACCAAAAGGATTAGTTGTTCCTGTTGTTCGTAATGCTGAAAGTTTAAGTATGGCAGAAGTTGAAATCAAAATAAAAGAACTTGCATCAAAAGGAAGAGAGGGAAATTTAACTTTGGAGGAAATGCAGGGCGGGACATTTACGATCACCAACGGGGGTGTTTTTGGTTCTTTAATGAGTACACCAATTATAAATGCACCCCAAAGTGCAATTTTGGGAATGCATAAAATACAGGAAAGGCCTGTTGCGCAAAACGGGCAGGTTGTAATTAAACCCATGATGTATCTTGCTTTAAGTTATGATCACAGAATAATTGATGGAAAAGAATCAGTGAGTTTTTTAGTGAAAGTAAAAGAGCAATTGGAAAACCCGAATCAGTTATTGTTTGGAAAAGATCCTGTGGAGTTACTGCTTGAAATGTGAGAAATTCAAAAAAAATAATTTAGAACTTAATTAAATGAAAAATATTCAGATACTATTATTGTTAGTTTATTGCTCAACATTAGTTTCATGTGTTGCTCAAAACAATTCCAATTCAGTCGGGATCATGTTTTATAATTTGGAAAATTTATATGACACTACAAATGATCCTAAAAAAGATGATGAAATATTTCTCCCCTCCTCCCCGAGAAACTGGGATGAGCAAAAGTATAAAAAGAAATTAGAGAACCTTTCTAAAGTAATTGCAACAGGGGCTGATCATATGCCAGCCCTGGTTGGCTTATGCGAAGTAGAAAATGAAAAAGTATTGATAGATCTAATCGCAACAGAAAATTTAAAAGCAGGAAATTACGGTTACATTCATTTTGATTCTCCGGATGAAAGAGGAATTGATGTTGCATTATTATATGACAAAAATCATTTCACTCCGAAAAAATATAACCCGATATATGTTGATCTTTCCGGGGACAGTATAGATTATACAAGGGATATTTTGTTTGTGTATGGTGAAATAGCAATTAATGCTAAAAAAGAACCAATCAATATTTTTGTAAATCATTGGCCCAGCAGAGTAGAGGGCGAAGAAGTATCTGCACCAAAAAGAGCTGTTGCTGCACAAGCGCTAAAACATGTAGTCGATTCACTGAATAATCAATTAACAGATGCAAATATTATTATCATGGGCGATTTTAATGATACGCCTTATGATAAAAGTATAATGCAGATTTTAAATGCCCGGGAATTTAAATCAACTTTTACTGATGAATGTTTAGTGAACCTTATGAGTGAAAAACAAAAAAATGGTGAGGGTTCTTATAATTTCAAAGGCAAATGGCAGACATTAGATCAGTTAATTGTTTCTGAAAGTTTGCTGGATGATAAAAAATCAGAAGTTGATATCAATACGATTCAGTTTGTGAAAAAGAACTGGATGATGTTTGTTCATGAAAAATACGGTGAGTCGCCGGACAGAACTTTTAGCGGTAACAACTATATAGGTGGGTATTCTGATCATTTGCCGGTTTATATGGAATTAATTGTTCAATGAAAAGCAGATCATATAGCGGCCACCACCTGCACCACATAGTTTAAATATTTTATTTCAGGATTGTAATCCCTCCACCCAGATGGTTTTTATTTCTTCAGGGATTGCAAAATCGAAACATGTAATTGAAATGCAGATAAATTTTTCTTTCAGACATTAATCTTCAACAATTTGTTTTGGGCCATTACCCATTACATCATATATCACTTTTTTCTTTACGCAATATTGTAATAATTCACTTTGAATAAAATTGCGCACTTTCTTTTTTTCAAAATAAGGATAAATTACATGTACATTCGGGCCTGCATCCAAAGTAAAACATACAGGAATCTTTGTTTCAATTCTGAACTGCCTTATTTTTTCAATAACAGCTAATGTATTTGGTTTCATTAAAATAAATGAAGGTGTTGATGTCATCATCAATGCATGTAATTCCAATGCTTCTGCTTCAACAGTTTCGCAAAATAAATTCCAGTCGCCTTTTTTCAATGCCAATAGAATATCCTGTAGCCGTTTATTTGCGTTTACATAACGCTGTTTTTCCATGGGATGATTATTCATAAGTGCATGACCCGCCCTGCTACTTACATTTTTTTCATCAGAGTTAATAATTAAAATCGTATCCTGCAGATCAGTAAAATCTTTATGATATTCTATCGGATATTGTATTGCATAATTATCATTTGAATTTTTTATACTATCGGTTTTTCCCCAAACGGTAAACCCGCCATAAATACTTCTTGCGGCACTTCCGGAACCAAGCCTTGCATAATTTGATGCTGTTTGAAAAAAATCACCATTTATTTGTTTCCCTGTTAAAAATTGCTGCGATAATAAACATAATGCTAATGCACCCATAGAGCTTGCACTAGAAGCAATTCCTGCAGAATGCGGAAATGAATTTTCAGAACGAATGATCAACCGGTAGTTTTTAATAAAAGAAACATCGTTTTTTATAGTTGAAAGAAATGCAAGCAGTTTTTCTTCAAATGGCGGCTTTTTTTCTCCTTCAAATAAAAAATCAATTTCAATTTCTTTTTTACTGCGTTTCTTTTTTAATTCAACCGAAGTATCAGTATAAGCTTCACTCAAGGTAAGTGATAAGGAAGGGTTATTAGGTAATTGAATACCGTGTTTTCCCCAGTATTTTATCAGTGCTATATTGGATGGACTACGCCAGGTTATTTTCATAAAATATTTACTACAGAGTACATAAAGAATTACAGGAATACAAAATGCACTTTGTTTTTCTCGCAAAATTAAATGAAGATCACAATATCATATCGGTGTAACTGAAAATTACTGGAAATCCTTTTTTGATAAAGTACTGTTGAATTTCATTTGTATCCATTTCGGCCGCAGCCATTACAAAATCGCCGCCCCAGGCTCCGAGTGATTTTATAACACCGTTAAAATCAGGAAATAATTTTGTTTTTACTTTTTCTTCCTGCAACACGAACTGAATTACATTTTCATGTTCGTCCAATAATTGCATGAAATCTTTAAAGTCATCGCAAAATAATAATGCTTCAGTTATTTCTGAAATAATTTCTGTTTCATCAGTAAACTTTGAATCCCCGCTTTTAAATCTTTCAACCTCAATTTTTGAATCCTGCTTTTTATTAAGGTGTACAAAAAATATTTTTTCCTGGTTTGGGGGATTAAAATTTATTGTATCATACACCGGGCCTTCGTCATCAACTTTATAAAATAAAACTTGTTTTGATTTTGCACATGCAATATCGTATCCGCTGCCTCCAAAAACTTCTTTATTTAATTTAAATGCATCAACATTTGCAAACTGCGCAATATTATTTATTAAAGTGGAACTACTGCCTAATCCCAGGGTGCGATCAAATTCCAGGTAGTTTGTAACTATTGTTTCTGTATTTGTTTTTAAAAATGCAGGATTTAATTTTCTCGAGGTATGTAAAATTTTATCCAGTGTATTATATACATCTGCATCAATATTTTTTAATGAACCTCTAAATGGTGTTAAATCAGTTTTAGAAATTAAAACATCTGTCCAAACATTTCCATTTGAATCAATACTTATCCAATGCAAATTATTTTCTCCGGGCTTTTCATCAACTATCATCTTTTGCCCGAACTTGCATGGTGCTGCTAAGGCAAGTGCTCCCTGCAAAACAAGATACTCTCCGCTTATTAATAATTTTCCGTGTGAATAAAATTCCCGCATAACTCCGCAAACGCACAAAGAAAGAAAAAATATTTAATTAAGATTTTTCAGGGGATAGGTTATTGTTTCTGTAAGTATTTAAAAATTCCCGCACATTACTGAAAGAAACTGTTCTGTCATGAAAATATGCGAACGCTTTTTCTATCTCTATATCACTTGCACCAAAATGACGAAGAATATTTGAGAGATGCATTTTCATATGCCCTTTTTGAATGCCCGATGTAACCAATGCCTTTACAGCAGAAAAATTTTGTGCAAGACCAACACAAGCAATTATTTTCATGAGTTCTTTTGCGCCCGGGTTCCCAAGTATTTCAAGCGAACGTTTTGCAAGTGGATGTAATTTAGTAAGTCCTCCTACTGTTCCTACTGATAATGGAATTTCAAGGGTGAAAATAAATTTTCCATTTTCTATTTTGCAATCACTCAGGCTTTCATATTTTCCATTTCTGCTTGCATACGCATGCCCGCATGCTTCTATCGCCCTAAAATCATTTCCTGTTGCAAGTATCACTGCGTCAACACCATTAAATATTCCCTTGTTATGTGTTGTTGCACGATATACATCCTGCTTTGCAATATTAATTGCTGTTTTAAATTTTCTTGAGAATTGACTGGAATTTAATTCAGCTTCTTCAAAATTTCCTAAATCACTTATTTTGCATTCAACCCATGCTTTCACAATACAATCAGGAGTATAATTGCTTAGTATACTCATTACAACTTCAACATCTCTTTCAGCACCTGAGAAGTTTTTATTTTCTTTTACTTCTTCTGTTAAACAACCTGCAAATTCTTCGAGGCATGAATTAATGAAATTAGCGCCCATTGCGTCCACGGTTTCAAATGTTGCCTTTAATTGAAAATATTCCGGCTCCAAATGTGTACAATCAATTAATTCAATATCCTTTAATCCACCGCCCCTGTTCTCCATATTTTCGGTGAGGTGTTTTACATCAGCAATGAGGATTTGTTTTAATTCAGTATTAAAAAAATCAAATAATTTATCACTATCACCCCTCCATAAAAAATGTACATGACCCACTTTTGTTGTAGAAATTACTTCCGCATGAAACCCGCCCCGCTCACTCCAGAATTTTGCACCTGCACTTGCTGCCGCAACTACACTGCTCTCTTCAATTACCATGGGTACTACATAAGTTCTTCCGTTAATTACAAAATTGGGCGCAACGCCATAGGGCAAATAAAAATTTGTAAGTGTATTTTCAGAAATACCATCAAATACTTTTTGTAGTTCAGCATTTGCATGCATGTAGCTGGAAAATTCTCTTGCAATATCCAACGGATTGCTTGTAAGAAAATGTTTCGCAAGCCATGCAATTTTTTCTGTGCGATTTAATTTGGAGAAGCCTTTAATTTTTTGCATTTAATTTTTATGTTTCCCGCAGATTCCGCAGAAAAAATTACTGCGATCTGCTACTGCCAACTATTTTACCTTCAAATACGCTCCACACAAAGCTAATCCATCTCTTTGACTTTCAATATATGTTTTCAACTCTTCATAGCTGTTTTGCGCATACTTTAAAAAGGCAGAACCCTGCGCATAAATTGAATTTAAATTTAGTTTATGCATATAATAATATCCGTCAAGAAAATTTTTTATACCCCCACTCACAATTATTTCTTTACATAAAACCTTTTCTCCCAATTCATTTATTGCATCATTTACGAAATTTATCATGTCTTGAGCTGTATGACCCACATACATTAAATTATCAAAAGCTATATTCTTTTCGTCTGATGAACGTAACAATTCTACCTTAGAAAAGTTTGTTCCGCCATATGCACCAAAATCAATGGCGACAATGGGTAACTGCAATAAAGCTTTCAGGCTTTCGGGACCCATGCCTTGCCCCACTTCTTTTACAATAACCGGAAAATCAACTAAATTCAAAAATTGTTGAATAGTATGCAGCGGAGGATTTTTGAAGCGGTCACCTTCCGGTTGCAAAAATTCCTGCATTGGATTTACATGAATTATTAAACCGTCTGCCTGTAACTTATCAACTAATTTTTTTATTTCATCAACCTGGTTATCGGCGATTGATTTTTCTATTTGTGCAATGCCCAGATTTGCATAAAATGGAAGGTCTTTACCAATAACAGGACGCAAATTAAAATCATTAAAAAATGTATCATCGTAAAGTAAACGTCTGCATGAACCAAGGCCCATACCTATTCCAAACTCATTACAGGCTTTTGCAAGATTGTGATTTATTTTACCTGCTAACTGGGTTCCTCCGGTCATACTGCTTATCCATAGCGGCATTTGCAATTTTCTTCCGACAAATGTTTTCTGCAGTGAAATGCTTGTGGGATGCTCGCTTAATAAAGGTTCATAATAAAACCTGGGATCATTTTGCACATTTTCAACCTGGCTCTGAAACGCTAATTCTATATGGTCTTTTTTACGATTTTCTGCGTTTGTGTCACTCAAAATCTTGTATTTTAACAGCTGTAAAGGTAGCTAATTACTGTTCTATTTAGTATCCGGAACAAACATGAACGGCATAAGAATACAAAAAATGTAATGGTATGAAGGTCATATTGCTTTATTTTTGCCGTGTGAATCAAAACAAATCAATAAATGAAGTTTGCAGACTATCCTTATAAACGGCCCGAAATTGAGATATTAAAAATTGATTTTGCAGCGATACTGTCACAATTTACCAGTGCTACAAGTGCTCACGAACAAATACAGCATATTGATAAGTTAAATCTGCTGCGCAGGGATTTCAATACTATGTTCAACCTTGTTACTATCAGACATAGTATAGATACAAGAGAAAAATTTTATAATGATGAGCAGGATTTTTTTGATAATAACCTGCCTGTGTATGAAGGTATTCAGGCTGAATTTTATAAAGTGCTCATTGAATCAAAATTCAGAAAAGAGTTAGAGATTAAATTGGGAAAACAAATATTCCTGATTGCAGAATTATCACTTAAGATATTCAAGCCAGAAATAATTGATGACCTTGTAAAAGAAAATATTTTATGCACTGAATACATGGAGTTGATGGCAAGTGCTATTATTCCATTTGAAGGTGCAGAAAGAACGCTTGCTGAATTAGGACCTTTTATTCGCAGTACGGACAGAAGCATGCGCAAAAAAGCTGTTGAAGCAAAATGGAATTTTTTAAACAGTAATGCAGAGAAGCTGGATATAATATTTGATAAATTAGTGAAGGCAAGAGATGGTATTGCAAAAAAACTTGGATACAAAAATTATGTGCAGCTTGGGTACGACAGAATGTTGCGCAGCGATTATAATCCCGGCATGATAGCACAATACAGGGAGCAAATATTAAATGAAGTTGTGCCAATTTCTTCTGAATTAAAAATGCAGCAGGCAAAAAGGTTGGGAATAGATGAACTGCGATATTACGATGAGCCATTATTATTTTCTGACGGAAATGCAAAACCAAAAGGTTCACCCGAATGGATAATTGATAAAGGGAAAAAAATGTATGAAGAACTATCACATGAAACTTCAGACTTTATAAGTTTTATGGTTGAAAAGGAACTGATGGATCTTGTCGCAAAAAAAGGAAAAGCAACCGGAGGGTTTTGTACTTACATGCCTGATTTTAATTCACCATTTATATTTTCGAATTTTAATGGAACAAGCACCGATGTAGATGTGCTTACGCATGAAGTTGGGCATGCCTTCCAGGTATATATGAGCCGGAATACAGATGTAATGGAATATTTATGGCCCACTTATGAGGCTGCAGAAATTCACAGCATGAGTATGGAATACTTTGCTTACCCATGGATGAATTTATTTTTTAATGGTGATTCGCAGAAATATAAATATGCGCATATTGTGGACAGTATTAATTTTTTACCTTACGGTGTTGCAGTAGATGAGTTTCAGCATATTATTTATGAGCAACCTGAATTAACACCTGCCGAAAGAAAAGCAGCTTACAGTGAGATAGAAAAAAAATATCTTCCGCATCGTAAATATGAGAACAATCCATTTTTAAGTAATGGAGGTGCATGGCAGGCACAGGCACATATATTTCAATCGCCGTTTTATTATATTGATTATACACTTGCCCTTATTTGTGCGTTTCAGTTTTTTATAAAAGACAAACAAAACCATGCGGAAGCTTTTCAGGATTATGTAAAATTGTGTAAGGCAGGTGGCAGTAAATCATTTATTGAATTAGTGCAGTATGCAAATTTGCGTTCGCCGTTTGATGACGGATGTGTGAAAGATGTTTTATCAGAAATAAAATCTTACTTATATACGCTTGAACCTGTTCAACAATAATTTATTTGCACCAGCATCTTCTAAAAGAAAACCTGTTGCTGAAGATAGCATAGAAGCAGGCGGTAAAAACTTTAAAGTATTTATTTATATCGAGAACAGGAGTAACTGCACTGTGAGCATCGGCAAAAAAGGTGTGCACATCCGCTTGTCGAAATATTTGAATAAAGAAAACCGGCAGCAACAATTCTTCTCTTTAAAAAAATGGGCGTTTGATTATATTCTTGAACATAAATTGTACGAACAAAAAGTACAAATTAGAAAATATAACGATGGCGATATTTTTAAAATACAGGGAAAAGAATATATAATTAAAATAACATACGATGAAAGAAATGCCAGCAAGGGAAATTTAAAGAACGGCATCATTCATCTCACACTTTCTACTGGCATGAAACCCCGTGAAGAACAAAAACATAAAAGTTATTTGGTGAGCCGGTTAATTGGAAATGAATATCAACCCATGATAGCACAGCGCATGCAATATTTAAATGATACGCATTTTCAGAAAAAAATAAAAAAAGTTACACTGCGCTATAACCAAACCAACTGGGGAAGTTGCTCTCATGATGGAAAAATTTCTGTCTCCACAGGTTTATTATTCGCCCCGCCTGAGATAATAGATTATATTTTAATTCATGAACTTGCGCATCTTGTTGAGCACAACCACAGCGACCGTTTCTGGAGTTTGGTGGAAAGTAAAATGCCCGGCTATAACATAGCAGAAAAATGGCTGAGTGAGAACGGGAAGAATTGTGTGTTTTAATTCATAATAGCCTTCACAATTTTATCCTGCTGACTTGCAAGCCCAACATTTATGCTTACAGTAAGATCAGCTACAGTTCCTGCTTCTGCTCCGCTTCTTGTTATGGAACAGGGAAAAACACCGTTTGTGCCGGTGCTGCCGCTTGCAGGGGAAACAGTAATACCGGGTGCAGTGATACTTAACGCTACTGCAATTCCCGGAATAGGTGCAGACTTTTCAAGAAATTTTTTTTGAATAGCCCCGAAGGTGAGCGCTATTGTTTGCCCTTCTAATATGAGAATAGGATCGGGGGTAAAAGCATAGATTCTTGAAGTGTTCATGC